>JBIIZX010000202.1:0-6367 GCA_044346055.1 Burkholderiaceae bacterium
GGTACTGCATCAGGCGCGAGGCTTCCTCGTCGAGGTTCACGCCTGCGACCGAGCTTTCAGCGTTCAGCGAGTCGGTCAGCATGGTCTTCTGCGCGTCGCTGAACACCTGTGCACCCTGAGTGTCGCTACCAACGCGTGCCACCACGCCGGCATAAGCGCTGGCCAGTTGCCCGCCATCGATCAGCGGGGTGTTGATGAGCTGCGCCAGCTTTAGTGCATTGCGGTTGTCGCCCACGCCACCCACGTTGGCCCCAAGGGCCAGCGAGTCGCCAGCGCTGGGCGTACCGCGCAGCGTGAGGCTCCAGCCGTTGAAATTGACCGGTGTGCCAGATGTGTAGGTCTGCGCCGCGCTGGTGACGCCGCCGGCCGTGATGGTGTACTGGGTGGCGCTCAGGAAGTTGAGCGTCACCGCCTGAGTAAGCAGCGGATTGCGCGTGGGCCCGACCACCGACACATCGTCCACGACGAGCGAGCCGATATTGGTCAATGGCACCGTGACCTGCACCGGGTTGGCCGCCGCCACGTCGCTCACCTGCGACAGCGCCATGCCAAATGCACGGCTGCCATTGCGCACGGCCTGCACGCTGAAGACGTCGCCAGCAATCGGTGTACCGGCGATCGTAATGTTCAGCCCGTCCTGGTTGAAGGTGGGCGTGGCGCTGGTCCAACTCTGGCCATCGGAGGCGCGCGTGAGGGTGTAATTGCCGGCGGCAAAGTCGATGCGGTAGTCACTGGCCACCAGCTGCGTTGCATTGGTGACGGTCACTGCCACCGTGCCGGCGCCTGCGTTGCTCTGTGCGGCAAAGGCCTGCGGTGTCAGCGGCTTGAAAAAGTCACCGCCGGCGTTGCCATTGCGGTCGTTGCCCAGCCAGTGCTGCTCGTTGAACTTGGTGGCCACCACCGTGGCCAGACGCCCCAGCTCGTTCTCCACGCGCGGCAGATCGTTTGTCGCAAACTGCAGCAGCCCGCCAATGCGACCGCCACCCACCAGCTTGGAGTCAATGGGGATCACGCTGGCGCCATCGCGAATGCCGATGCGGGTGTTCTGCGGGTCAATCGGATCGACCGACAGGTCCACGACACTGGACCTGCTGCCAACCACCAGCGGCTGCCCGTTTCCGAGGAACAGATTGACGGAGCCGTCATCCTGCTCCACCGAGGTGATGCGTACAGACGCATTGAGCGTGCGGATCGAGTTATCACGCCGGTCCAGCAGGTCATTGGGGGAGCGCCCGCTGCCACGCGCCAGCGCGATCTTGTCGTTCAAATCGGCCACCTCGGCGGTGAGGCGGTTGACGTTGTCGGCTTCCAGCCGCAACTGCCGCTTGGTCGAATCGCGAAAGTCCTGCAGCCGCGTGCCGACGTCATTAAAGCGCTGCGTGAGCAGATTGCCCGAGGAGATGACTGCCTGGCGCACCGAGGCATCGCCCGGACGCTGCGTCAGGTCCTGCACGGAACGAAAGAACGCATCGACATTGGCGCCGATGCCCGTGGTCGGATCGTTGAACAGGTTGGCCACCTGCGTCAGCTGCAGGTAGCGCGTGTCAGCCGAACTCGCCGCCGCCTGCGCCTGATGCGCCTGCGAGGTCAGAAAGTCGTTGTAGACGCGGCGCACATCGGCCACGGCCACGCCCTGGCCAACGTAATTGCCGCCGACGAAGGCGCCCACCTGCGGCGTCATCACCACGGTTTGCCGTGTGTAGCCCGGCGTGTTGACGTTGGCAATGTTATTGCCCGCCGTGCGCAGGCCCGTGTAGGCCGCGTTCAGCGCGGAATTGCCGATGGAGAGAATGCCGGTTGACATGGAGTCGCAATCAGGGGGCTACGTTGAATTACGGCACGATTTGCGAGGACTTGATGGCCAGATAAGAGAGGGATTGAGGATTGAGGATTGAGGATTGAGGATTGAGGATTGAGGATTGAGGATTGAGGATTGAGGGTTGCGCCGAGGCAATCGCACGCGCTGCCTCCCCCGGACATCCCGCACCGCTTCAAGTCAAGCTTCGGTCACGCACTCACCCTTCCCTCTGTCCATTCCGCAGCGAGGTGTGCTCAATCCTCAATCCTCCCTATCACCCTCTTCGCAGCGCCGACTCCACGCCGGCAATCACGCTGGTGAGCTTGTCACCGTAACGCGGATCCGTGGCGTAGCCGGCGCGCTGCAGGCCGTGGGCAAAGCCGGCGGGGTCGCGGCCGCGCGCCAGCACCTCGCTGTAGCGCGGGTTGTTCGTCAGCAGTTGCGCCCAGTCGCGAAACGCCTCGCTGTAACTGTTGTAGGCACGAAACTTCTCCACCACCTTCTTCGCCACGCCGTTTTCATACTCGGTGGTCACCACGTCCACCGTGCGGCCCTGCCAGCCGCCCGTGGCCTTGATGCCAAACAGGTTGTGGCTGGGGGCGCCGGTGCCATCTCGGATCTCGCCCTTGCCCCAGCCCGATTCCAGCGCCGCCTGGCTCAGCACGAACTGGGTCGGAATACCGGTGATGCGACTGGCCTGCTGCGCCGAGTCCCAATGGCGAGTGATGAAATTGCGCGTTGCGTCGGAAGACTTGACTCCGGCGTCGTTGACTTGGGAGTCGGCAGTCGGGAGTAGGGAGACTTCGGGTGCGGTGCCGCGTGCGAGGTAGGCGGCGCGGAGTTGTTCGGTGCGGTCGGTCTTGGCGAGCGCTTCGTAGCGCGGGTTGCCGGATGACTTGATCGCAGAAAGCTCGGTATAGCGGTCGACACCGGGCGCCTGTGCTCCCGACTCCTGACTGCCCGCTGCCGACGATCCCATGTGCCGCGTCAATTGCCGCGCGATCACCTCCGCCAGACCCGTGCCGCTTTGCGCGACCTTGGTCGCCAGCTGCTGGTCGAGCATGCCGGTGTATATGTCCTGGCCGGGTGAGTCGAACAGCCCGCTTTTCGGCGTCGCCTCGCGCATGCTCTTGAGCACCATTTGCATGAACAGTGCCTCGAACTGCTGGGCGGCCTTCTTCACCGTCCCCTGCGGGTCGCGCTGCGCATCGCGCTTGAGCGAATCGAGCGAGCGCTGATCCGAACCGAGATCGGCCGATTGCGAAAGGATGCGGTTGGACAGGGGCGTTGTCATTTGGCAGACGAGCGTCGAGTTACACGAAGAGCACGAAGACCACGAAAGAAGATGCTGTCATTCGCAAAACTGCGTGCGCTTCGATTGATCAAGCAAACCGTCAAATGACCTCGAGTTCCGCGCGCAAGGCACCCGCGGCTTTGAGCGCCTGCAGGATCGCAAGCAGGTCGCCCGGGTTGGCGCCGAGCGCATTGAGCGCACGTACGACGTCGGCGAGATTGGCGCCGCCAGCAAGATTCATCAGCGCGCCTCCTTCCTGCTTGATCTGAATATCGGCCCGCTCGGTGACGACCGTCTGGCCCTGCGAGAACGGCCCGGGCTGCGACACCGTGGGCGTGGTGCTGATGGTGACCTGCAGGTTGCCGTGCGCCACCGCCGCGGATTCCAGCGTGACTGTGCGATTCATCACGATCGAGCCGGTGCGGGCGTTGATGATCACGCGCGCCACCGGTGCCAGCATCACGACGTCGATGTTCTCCAGCTCCGCCATGAAGCGCACCCGCTCAGCGGGCGTGGCCGGCGCGCGGACTTCAATCACGCGGCCGTCCAGCGGCACCGATGCGTCGGCACCAAAGCGGCGGTTGATCGAGTCGGCCACCAGGGCGGAGGCGGAAAAGTCGGTGCTATTCAGTTCCAGGCGAATGCGGTCCGACAGAAGAAACGGCGTGGCGACCGCGCGCTCCACCGTCGCGCCCGAGGGCACGCGGCCCGCCGAGAGGTGATTGATCTGTACCTTGGAGCCGGCAGCCGACGCACCCGCTCCACCGACCAGCACATTGCCCTGCGCCACCGCGTAGATCTGGCCATCGGCGCCTTTGAGCGGCGTCATCAAGAGCGTGCCACCGCGCAGGCTGCGCGCATTTCCCAATGACGACACAGTGACATCGACCTGCTGGCCGGGCTGCGCAAACGGCGGCAGCGTGGCGGTCACCATCACCGCCGCCACGTTCTTCAACTGCAGGCTCGCACCCTGCGGCAGCGTGATTCCCAGCTGCGACAGCAGCGTCTGCAGGCTTTGCACCGTGAACGGTGTCTGCGTGGTCTGGTCGCCCGAGCCGTCCAGGCCAACAACGAGGCCGTAGCCGATCAACTGATTGGGCCGCACCCCCTGGATGCTGGCCAGGTCCTTGATGCGTTCGGCGTGGGCGGGGGAGGCGAGGGCCGTCACGGCAAACAGCGCCATGGCTCCCGCCATGACGGCCTGCGGCCTATGACGGCGCTGCGCGCCCATGACGGCGCCTGCGGCGCCTGTGATCCTGGCGCACCAGCGCCTCATAGGACGCGCAGCGGCCGTCATACCGAGCGAAGCGAGGATCATTGCGAGCTCAGCAAGCATCATGTCCTCAGAAAGGAAACCACGAATCAAAGAACCGCGACAGCCAGCCCTTGATCTGGGCTTCCTCGATGTAGCCGCCACCGCGATAGTCCAGGCGCGCGTCCGCCACTTGCGTGGAGCTGATGAGGTTCCCGGGCTGGATCTGGGTGGGGTTGACCACACCCGTGAACTTGAGCACCTCGGAGTTCTGGCGGATGCCGATGCGCTTTTCGCCCGCGATCACCAGATTGCCATTGGCGAGCACGTCGATCACGGTAGCGGTGATGGTGCCGCTGAACAGATTGCTCGAGGTCGTGCCGCCCTTGCCGTCGAACGTGTTGCTGATCGAAGCCTTGGCATCAATCGGGTTCAACTTGCCGCCGAACACGCCACTCACACCCGGTGTTGCCACCGCCAGCTCGCTCTTGCGCTCGGTGTTCGAATTGGCCGTCTGGCTCGCATTCAGCCGCTCATTGATCTGCACCGTGAGGATGTCGCCCACATAGCGCGGCTTGCGATCCTCGAACAGCGGCCGATACCCCACGGCCTGGAAGATGCCGCCCGATGGCGTGGCGCTGGCATCGATCGGCTGCGGCCGCGCGGTGGTCGGCGTGTTGACGACGATCGGCTGGCGCGGCGCGGCGCAGGCGGCGAGGGCAAGCGTGAGGCCTGCGATCGCAATGCGAGCCGGCGCCGCGCAGGTGATCCGTGATCCGTGATCCGTGATCCGACCCGTGCGCGTACGAATCGAGCGGCCTTCTTTGGTCATCGTCATCTCAACCACACTCATTCCTTCAGTCAGGCACCAACATCACGACGGATCACGGATCACAGATACAGATCACTGATCACCGATCACCGAATCAGAGCTGCGACAGCCGCTGCAGCATCTGGTCCGAGGTCTGGATCGCCTTGCTGTTGATCTCGTAGGCACGCTGGGTCTGGATCATCGAGACCAGCTCCTCGACCACGTTGACGTTGCTGGTCTCGAGGTAGCCCTGCTGCAGCAATCCCAGGCCGTTGGTGCCCGGCGTATTCGCGCTCGCGGTGCCAGAGGCCTGCGTTTCCACGAACAGGTTCTGGCCCTTGGACTCCAGGCCCGCGGGGTTGGTGAAGCTCGCCAGTTGCAGCGTGCCGATGTTCTGCGGCTGCACCTGCCCCGGCACATTGGCGGTGACCGTGCCGTCGCGCCCGATCGTCACAGCCGTGGCATTGGGCGGCACAGTGATCGCCGGCTGCACGGAAAAGCCGTTGCTCGTGACCAGCTGGCCATTGGAATCCACCTGGAACGATCCGTCACGAGAGTAGGCGGTGGTGCCGTCGGGCATCTGCACCTGGAAGAAGCCGTTGCCGTTGATGGCGACGTCGTACTGGTTTCCGGTGGACTGCAGATTGCCCTGAGTGAACATGCGCGGCGTCGCGGTCGGTCGCACGCCGGTGCCGGTCTGCAGGCCCGTGGGCAGCTGCGTCTGCTGCGACGAGTTCGCACCCGCCTGCCGCATGTTTTGGTAAAGCAGCTCTTCAAACGCCACGCGCGCCCGCTTGAAGCCCGTGGTGCCGACGTTGGCGA
Organism: Burkholderiaceae bacterium; assembly: GCA_044346055.1. Lineage (GTDB taxonomy): Bacteria > Pseudomonadota > Gammaproteobacteria > Burkholderiales > Burkholderiaceae_F > JALHMQ01. Next base: position 5,978 of record JBIIZX010000202.1, read on the forward strand.
GGTTATTGGAGATGACGTCCAGCTGCGTCTGCTGCGCGTCCAGTCCGGTCTTGCTGATCCACAGGCTCTTGATCATGTCGTGATCCGTGATCCGTTGAGCGTGATCCGTGACCTCCGCCACCCGTGTTCCCTTCGGATCACGGATCACGGATCACGGATCACGCGTTAAAGGTTGCTCACCAGGGTGCTCGCCTTCTGCTCGTTCTGTTCTGCGCTCTGCATCAGCTTCATCTGCATCTCGAACTGGCGCGCGGCGGCAATCATTCCGATCATCGCCTCCACCACGTTGACGTTGCTGCCTTCGAGCGTGCCCTCGGCCAGGCGGACCGTCTCGTCGACCTCGGCCGGCTCGCCGCTCCTGAGACGGAACAGCCCATCGAGGCCCTTGGT
>JBIIZX010000006.1:0-22131 GCA_044346055.1 Burkholderiaceae bacterium
CCCAGCGCGCCAGCAAGCTGGGCATGCAACTCGTCGCCGCCCCGCAAACCGCCTGAAACCTACTTTGCAAATCAACCACTTGCGAGGTGTTTCTTAAGAGGCGTGATTGCTGTCCGCGCGTGCCGCATAGTCGTACCAGATACCCTTCCATACAAAGATGATGCTGAGAAACACGGGTTTAACGTTCTCGCCGGAGACTTGGATAGTGAAGCGGAACGTTCCAAACTCGCGAAACAGTTCAGCGTATCGAAACGGCAGGGGCTTGATTTCTACCCAGTACTCAGACGAGATGCTGCGGGTTGAGATTAGATCTACAAACTGGGCGACCCCGTTTGGGAGATCAAGAGGGCCGTGACCATCTTGATCACGACACGACCAGGCGAGCGGGATACTGTCGCAATACAGAGTGGGCTCGAACTTCCCTTCCCCGTCCTGCTTCTCGACGCGCACGAGGTAGGCGCGACAGGCTTTAGCCAAGGTCGTTGCGGAGTTAATGACTTTGATGCGGACGTACTCGGCCTCATGCGTACTGTGAATGGGCACTGCAGACTTCTGAGGATCGAACAGTTTGGCCTGCTCGAGTGTGCGAGCTTTGTACTCGGAGCCATCAGCGAAGGCGAGAACTAAGACGGGACGGTATAGCCATCGCCGAAGTGGCTCGGCGAAGACCGCGGACCCGAAGCCGACTGCAGCACCAAGCAATGTGGGGACAACTGTGGCAGCGTCAAAGGGCATGATGGGGCCCGGTCACGCCTAACGAGGGCTTATTGTTGGCGCCGGCACCGAAATGAGCCACCGCGCCGACCCTCGAGTGAGCCACCTCATCAGATCGCAAGCCCAGGAACCATAAAGATCTCGAGACATCCTGGCCGGCTCACGTGGACGCCGGCACACCGCCACAGAGTGGCTCAATCAGGCGTCGGCGCCAACATCAGGGAAGTAGAAATCTTCCCACCGGCCCAAGCCACAACACCATCCCGGTCACTGTCCCTGCCAGGAGTGCTGCGACGCTGGTCCATCGATCGCGATCCAGCCGACGGATGATGAGCGCCCAAGCCACAGGCAATATGAGCGCGCCGACGAGAACAAGCGGGAACGCGGGCACATCCAGCGCGCTCGCCGCCGTGAATTCATCGAAGACGGGATTGACTCTCTTGACAATGCCGAATGCGACGAGGCCGGATACTGGCAGGTACAAAAGGTTGACGAGAAACCGCGAGGGCGCCGTGAAAGCCAGCGCGAGCGCCCAGGACCGGGAAGGCTGCCGCCGCCAAAGTGCGTAGCCTGCTGCGGTGAGCAGCAGCGTTATCAACGGTCCAGCAAGCAACGCAGCGGCAGCTCCGGCCGGGTTACCGCCGAACGGAGTAACAATGGGTATGCCCGAGACGGAAGCGGCGTGAACCATGGGCTGGAAGCCGACTGCCTTACCGACAGCCCAGTGTCCCAGCTCGTGGAGTAGCACCGCGAGCGGCCCAAGGACTAGGGGCCACGCGAAGAGTGTCGCCAGTCTGCGCAACTTCATGAGATCCATCATTGCCTTCAAGTGGATTTGACTCTGTACGTGTTGGCGCCGGCGCTGATATGAGCCACGGCGACGACGCTCGAGTGAGCCGCCTCATCAGATCGCAAGCCCAGGAATCATGCAGATCTCGAGACATCCTGGCCGGCTCACGTGGACGCCGGCACACCGCCACAGAGTGGCTCAATCCGGCGTCGGCGCCAACAGACGAGGTAATCATTCCCGTCGCACTTGGCCGGAATCGCACCGTCCTTCTGCCTCGCGGCATTCGTAACCTCCCTGCAGGCCGAGAAGTTGTCCTTGATGCTGCGCGTGGCGATTTGTTTCGCATCCCCCTTGCGTGCAGCGCCAACTGGGGGAAGCTGTGCGAACGCAGGCGCACACGAGCCGACGGTGACGATTGAGACGATGGCGATTACGGTTCACACGTTGGTTGTCTTGGGGTGCCCGCGCAATAGGTAACTTCGATCACTTCGCGCTCGGGCCGACCAGCGTCGGCAGAGCCTTTTCCGTGGGTTCTTCTCAGCCTTCGATCCGACGCGGTGCGGAGCGCCCAGCCGACAATTCAACGGCGGCTTCCCACTTCGCTTCCATGCGGGTGATTCGCCGATCATGATCGCGCAACTCGCGTGCGATCTCCTTGACCGTTTCACCCGTTCGCTTCACATCGTCAGCCAACTTCAGTGCCTCTCTGATCGCAGAGATTGCGTCACCCAAGACGGTCATGCGTGAGCCCCTGCTGCCTTGGAGCGACGCTTGACGGGCTCACTCGCAGCTGCTGTCTTCTGAGCCCGCTTCGTTTGCAGCTCGGTCAACACTGCGTTGGCCTCGTCCAAGCCTTCTTTGAGCGACTTCTTTGCTCCCGCCACGGCTTTCTGAAGCTCAATGGTCAGGCTCGCAAGCATCGCCTCTTCGTCTGTGGGGCGCCGCTCGCATCGAGAGCGGACGAGCTCGGCAACACTCACACCCTCGCGTTGCGCCTCGGTGCTCAGGAAAGCTTTGAAGTCGGGTGATGTCAAAAGCGTTACGCGTTCGGTCTTCATGTAGTCCATTCTATGGATTATGTGCATGCACATGTTAATGTGTAGATGCAGAACGGTCAAGTCAAGCGGTTTTCATCGTCTCGGGGGCTGGTGCGATGGCCCCAGAGAGCAGGCCGCAATGCCGCGGGAGCATCGTTGTTGGCGTCGACGCCTGATTGAGCCACTCTGTGGCGGCGTGCCGGCGTCCACGTGAGCCGGCCAGGATGTCTCGAGATCTGTATGGTTCCTGGACTTGCGATCTGATGAGGTGGCTCACTTGAGGGTCGGCGCGGTGGCTCATTTTGGTGCCGGCGCCAACAACATGGCGCCCTTGAGTCGACTGACCATGTTGCTGATCTGCCCCGATGACCGCTCGTGGCCGCTTTGAGCGGTCATCAGATCGTCCGTGAACAGACGCTCAAGGCGAGCTCGCCTTTGACTTCTTACGGACCGGTGGCGGCTCCGTCAGCCTGCCCACGAGGAGTCAACGTACCGCCCTAAATGCTAGGCATCTGAGACGGTGGGCTTCCAGCTGACAGCCATCTCATGACCGCTTCGGCCGATCGCCTGATGTCCGTATGGAAATCGTAACGCTCCATTATTGCTATGCCATTAGGAGCAGTTAGAAGCCCTTGCTCCAAGCGGAGCGCGCCGACGTCGGAGCTGATGAGCCTAATCGGCGTCAGGTGCTTCTTTAGAAGCCGCCCAAGCAAGAGGTTATGAGATGACACGATGACCATTCCGCGCGTCGCCAGGAACGCCGTGATCGTCACGGCGCGGTCGTTGATCCGACTGACGCGACGCACTCCACGAGATTGAGCGCAGCTATCTGCAGGTACTTTTCGGCATCGGTGCGCACACGCAGCAGGTCGTGCTCGCCGAGGTATCCATAGACGAACGCCAGCAGGTAGCGCTCGGGATGTTCGTCGCAGAACTGCTGGACGACCTGGTTCGCCAGATCGCCAGGCAATCCCTCGTTGAAGCGCGCACGGGCCGTCAAGCGCTGCAGGCATCGGTCCTGCACGTCCTCCGAGACGATCGGCCACTCATGGCCGCTGCGCTTCATCGTCTGGAACGTCACGAACAGGATGTGCAGCGGCACCTCCAGCTCCACCATGCCAACGCCCATACGAGGCAGCGCCAGGATCGAGGCCAGCAGGTTGGGCTGTTTGGCGAAGATCTCGTCGGCCAGGCGCACCTTCTGCGCTTGGTCCATGCCGTTGACGTCGATGTCTGCCTGGACCATCACGGCCTGCGTGATCATCCCCATCGCGTTCAGCCCGGCCGCCAGCGATGCGGCAGCAGCTCCTCGATCCGGTGGCTTGGATGCGAGTGGATGCGCGCCAGCACGTCACGCAGGTAGGCCCACGGATCCAGGCCGTTGAGCTTGGCCGACTGCACCAGGCTCATCACCACCGCCGCGCGCTGGCCAGCCAACTCGCTGCCCACGAACAGCCAGTTCTTCGCGCCGAGCTTCCACGGCTTGATCTGCCGCTCGATCAGGTTGTTGTCGATGGCCACCGCGCCGTCGTCGATGTGCAGCGTCAGTGCCTTCCAGGCGTTGAGGCTGTAGTCGATCGCCGCGGCAATCTTGCTGCCGTCGAGCACCTGCGTGCGCTGCAGCTTCAGCCACAGCTCGAACTCGTCCCACAACGGCTTGCTCAGATGTTGGCGGGCCTGCCTGCGGCTGTCGTGATCCATCTCGGTGAGGGCCGCCTCGGCATGGTAAATCCGCGCCCAGCGACGCATCGCCTCGGTGGCCACGGCGCTGGCACTGCTGCCCCCTCGGCTGAGCTCCTCGAAGTAGCGCCTGGCATGCGCGGCACAGACCGCCGACTTGCGTTGCGGGTAGACCTTCGCGTCCAGCACGGCGTTGTAGCCGGCGTACTGGTCCATGATCAAGGTGCCGTTCCACGCTGGCTCCAGGCCCGGTGGTCCCTTGCCGCCGAGGAAGGCCACCGGGTACTGCGATCCTCGGCCCAGGCAGAACTCGTAGATCACACCCGGATGCGGGTCGTGAAGACTGCGCGCCCAGGCCCAGATGTAGGCCTTCTTCGTCTTGCCCGCGCCCGGGTCCAGCAGCGGCACCGGCGTCTCGTCGGCATGCAGCACCCGGCAGCCAAGGATGAAGTGCCGATGCGCTTCGAACAGGGGCTCGAGCTTGGCGCCGCCAGCGCCGCCCCAGGTGGCCAGCGTCGAGCGCGGGGTGTGCACGCCCGAGCGCGCGTTGATCGGCTCTTGCCGGTAGTAGGGCAGGTGGTCGACGAAGCGGCTGATCAGCGTGTGTGCCACCAGACCGCTGGCGGGGATGCCGCCATCCACCACGTCCGGCTCGGCCGGCTCCTGGCGCAGCACCTGGCAGCAGCGGCAGGCCCACTTGCCGTAGATGTGGCGGTGCGCGAAGAACTTGGCTGGGACGATGTCCAGCTTCTCGCTGACGTCCTCGCCGATGCGCTGCATGGGCTGGCCGCAGTCGGCGTTCGGGCAGCTCGTGTCCGCGGGCTCGTGGCGATGCTCCACGCGCTCGAGGTGTTCGGGCAGCGCCTGGCGGCGCGGCTTGGCGCGCGGCGCCTTCGGGGACTTGGGCGCCTCGGGCAGGCCGCGCTGCAGCTCGGCCAGTTGTGCCTGCAGGCTGGCCTCGTCCTCGGCCAGCGTGTCCTGGAACAGGGCACGCTGCTGGGCCGTCATGGCCTCGGTCTTGGCGCCGAACTTCCAGCGCTTCAGGCGCGCGAGCTCGAAGTTGACCTTCTCCAGCTTGGCATCACGCCAGGCGATCTCGCGGGCCTGGGCCTGGACCTGCTGCTGCAGGCGTGCGATCAGCGCAGCGGCCTCGGGTGGCAGCTGCGTGATGTCGATGCGAGGGGCAGCAACTTCGCCGAGCATGGTCGGCATGTTGCAAGACTCCGGACACGCTGGGAATTTGCAGATGCGATGTCAACGGCAAGGCGGGACAGCCAGTGACCTCATGATCGGCCGATGACGTTGAAGTCACCCAGGCGCTGCCACGGCAGTCCAACCGCCAGAGCTTCGAACTGCTGCGTCGTCAACTGCAGCGTAGCAGCCGCCGGGGCTTGCGCTGGAGGACGCTCCAGCCAGACGAAACGCCCGACGTGCAGGCGCCGAGTAGCGCACCAAACGCCGAAGCCGTCATGCACCAGCAGCTTGATGCGCGTGGCTCTGTGGTTGGCGAACAGGTAGCCGTGGTGCGCATGCGCCGCGCCGACGGTGTTGACGACGACGCTGAGCAACCGGTCGGCACCGGCGCGCATGTCCTGCGGCTGGCTGCACAACCACAGCGTATCGATGCGGATCACGGGGGTCGACCTCAGACCGCAGCCATCGTGTCCGCCAGCGCACGCAGCAGGGCTGCGTAAGCCGGCCCCGCACTGGCAGCACACTGCAACTTCAGCCGCAAGCCACCGCGCTCGAGTTCGATGCGGATGTCGGGCTGCGATGCCGGGATGTCGGCCGGGCAGTGTTCGGACTTGGCCAACTCGACCGGAAGAAACTGCAGGGGCCGCACGTGCGGCGCAGTCGCTGGCATCGCTGCGCCCATGCGCTTGAGGTTCTGCTCGGAGAGCCACTTGCGCACGACGTTGGGGTTCAGGCCGTGGGCGATAGCCACAGCTGCCACGGACGCACCTGGCTGCCGGCACTCGCAAAGGATCTGTGCCTTGAACTCGGAACTGTGAACGCGCCGATTGGAGCGATTGGGATTCATGGGTGTCCACCAAAATCAGGTGGACACCATCGTCAGCAGGTCGTCCGCACCGTGCAAGATGGGACGGCCAGACGCTCACGGAACGCCAGCCATCCCGCCGAAGCGGCTGTCGACTCGTCGTGGTTTGTGCCTCGAAACGGCTCATCAATCAAAAAGACCGCATCAGCTGAGCCCGCAACGCGAGCGAGTCGTTCGGCGCGGCTCAGTTCCGCCATGTAATGGCTCTTGCCGGCCTCCAGATTGTCCTCGTTCAGCATGCTCGTATAGATGGCTGCCCGCGGCGTTGAGGCGGCCTTGGCATAGCAGAAGCCGAAGGCACGCGCCGACATGAGGTTCAGGCCAATTGCACGCAGCAAGGTGCTTTTGCCGACACCGTTTTGGCCAGTGATGAAGGCACCTGACCGGTCCAGGTGCAATGTCAATGGCATCGCTGAAGGCAGCAGGGGATTGACCACATCGACGAGCGACACTTGCGCAGATGGAGACTGCTCGGCCCAGCACACCAAGTCGGCTCGAGCGAGGTGCTCGACGAGGCAGGCATCTGCGTCGAACGCGGCGATCGCCTCGTACACGACACGAAGCCTCTCTCCGTGTCGAGTCAGGAGCAGCGACTGACGCTGGAGCTCTCGCAAATCGTGCAACGTAGCGAAGTTCAGGTACTGCACCGCGCCGGGCACCAAGGAGAGCAGGCTGGGAGAGAACATCGAAATCAGAGCGACCACTTCCTCCCGCCTTACATCGAACGGTCGCAGGACAGGCGAAACTGCTCTTGCCTTTAGATCGGCAAGCTCGAGACCGCAGCGCAGAATCCGCAGCAAAGCGTTGCGCTGCCCCTGCCATCGGGCTACGTAACCGTAAAAGTGCAGATGGACCGCCGCGCCGACGGCGAGGCTAGCAAGCAGCAGGATCAGTGCGGGAATCCAGACGCTCGTGAAAAGAAGGACCGTTGCGACCGCTGACGCAATCGGCATGAACCGCAGTCGTCGCGTCCATGCGGGCAAGACGAATGCATTGGAACGGAAGAGATCAGTAACGTCGGTATCGATGCAGCGGAGCTTCAGGCGGATCAGCCGAACTTCTGGCGGCTCGCCGCCTCTCGCCTCGTCGGCCAACCGACGCAATTCGTCCGACTGCGCGCCGCGCCGGAGCCGGTGAAATAGCATCTGGCGTCCGAGGATGCTGCTGCCGGCTCCCACAAAGCGCAAATAGCGGCCGCCTTCCAAGTCTCGCCAGGTGTTGTCGTCAATGCGGTGAAGATTTTCATCAGAGAAAACCGCATCCAGACCAGCAACCTCTTGCTCAGTGAACCAGTCGTAGTCAACTGGCCTCGGACCACGCGATCTATAGAACTCGGCGAAAAGGCGCACTAGCCGGACGATGTTGCCCCACCTGCCTACGTCGGAGTTCGTCACTGCTACGCTCACTCAAGCTCCCCGCTGCACGCGCAACTCAACGCAAAGACTGCCAACCGAGGCTGGATTGTGCCGCGCTTTGCGATGTCGCTAGTGACATTCCATTGAACGCGTCGATCCCGGACGGCGTTCGCCGAAGGTGATACTGAGGACGGATCCCGGCGCTGCCCGTATGTTTCGATGCGTTGTATTCAGCGTTCATGCGCGCGCTAGTTGAGGCTCATGCGCCGCACGAGCCGTGCGGCGACGATTTCGGTGTCCGCTCTCACGGCTTGGATGTCTGCTTTCCGGGCGTTCTGTCGTGACCTCGAAGACGCCCGCTCATGGCCGAACTCGGCTGTAGTAACTACCCCCGGGCTAGAAGACACTGGAATCGCCGCAGCAGACCTTGTCCAGAACGAACTCGCTGCCTCCAAACCTAGCGCTGCGGCTTCAAATGCGTGTGGCGCGTGCCGTCACCGTGGGTGTGTTCCTGCGCCACGTCCACCATCACCAGGTTCAGCTGGCCGTGGCGCACGCCGCGCTCGGCCACCACGCTGTTGGCAAACTTGCGCACCGACTGCACGGGGCCCTTGAGGATCACGCTTTCGATGCAGTGCTCGTGATCCAGGTGGGCGTGCAGCGTGCTCACGGCCAGATCGTGATGCGCGTGCGACAGCTCCAGCAGCCGCTCGGCCAGTTCGCGCTCATGGTGGTTGTAGACGTAGCTCAGGTTGGCCACGCAGTGGCCGTCGAGCTCGCGCGCCTCGCGCATGCGGTCCAGGTGCGAGCGCAGGATGTCGCGCACGGCCTCGGAGCGGTTGTCATAGCCGCGGCCGGCGATCAGGTCGTCGAACTCGGCGGCCAGTTCCTCGGGCAGCGAAATCGTGAAGCGATCCATTGCGGGCCTCCTTCGGTTCAGGTAGTCGGTGGCGGTGGCGTTAGCGATGTGGCCGGCGGTTCGGTCACCGGCGCAGTCAGTGATGCGGCGGTTGCTGCATTGACGCTGCGATCACGATGGCGCGCCAGATGGCGCGGCGTCCATGATGGCGCGGTCTTGCGCACGAAGTAGCTGCGCGCCACGTGGTAGCTGGAATCAAAGCCGTAGAAGTTCCGCCGCATCATGGCCAGTTCTTCGTCACGGTAGCGCGCCAGCGGCTTGGCGGCCTCGTCCTGCGCGCGGCGCTGCGCCTTGGCGACGAGCTGGTCGGGAAAGTCGGCAGTGGCGGCGAGCGCGGTGGCACGGGCGATCACCGCGGGGAGGAAGGCTTCTCGCTCCGCAACGAGCACCTCGTCCACCAGACCCAGTGCCGCGGCCTGGCTGGCGTCGATCGGCAAGCGGTTCTGCATCACCGCGCGCGGCTCGCCCTGCTTCACGCGACGCGGCAGGGTGTAGGTCCAGTACTCGCTGCCATACAGGTTGCCCATGTTCTTGTAGTGCGGGTTGAGCAGCACGCCGTCGCGCGCCCACACAGCGTCGGCGGTCAAGGCGAGAAAGGCGCCGCCCGCGCCCGCATTGCCCTGCAGCGCGGCGACCACCAGCCGGTCGGTGGTGGTGAGGATGGCCTCGCACACGTCGTCCATGGCGTTGATGTTGCGCCATGACTCATCGGCGGGACTGGCCGCGGCTTCGATCACGTTCAGGTGGATGCCGTTGGAAAAGAAGTCAGGCCCGCCCGCGAGCACGAGCACGCGCGCGGGCCGCTCGAGTGCGGCACGATAGGCGGCCAGCAGACGCTCGCACTGGGCCGTGCACATCGCGCCGTTGTAGAAGGCAAAGTGGAAGACGCCGATCTCGCCATGCTCGCCGTGCTCCTCATAGCGGATCTCGTCATCCCCGGGCAGCACGGGCAGCGCGCTCACTTGCTGCATAAAGGCGAGCGCCACCGGCAGCTTGATGGCCTCGGCATCGTCGGCGCGCTTGCAATGGCCCAGCCACACCGCGCCGTCAGCGGTGGCGCGCAGCACGGCGCCATGACGCCGCGCCAACACGCGGCCGGCCATCGCGCCGCCGGCGACCGCGTTGCCCGCCACTGCGGTGGTCGCGTTCGCCAGTTGCAGCAGGTCCTGCCCACTGGCCGCGCGCGCGTCATACAAGTGGCTAGGTGTGTCGAACAAGGCATCGAGCACACCGGGCATGCCGTCGGCCGCCTGCGGCTTGCGCAGCACCGTGGCGGTGGTGTCGTGCGCCCAGTCGATGCGCCGCTGCTCCTGCCGCATAAAGGGCCGCGTGTGCACCGTGCTTGCGGCCGGCCGCGCCGGTGCCGCGTTCTGCGTGAGCTTGCGCAGCGCCTCGCGCACGGCGTCCACTGCGCCTTCGGTCACCTCATTGCGATACAGGCTTGACTTGGTGGCGCTGCGCAGGGCAAAGCAGCGCGTGGCCCACACAGGGCCGGCGTCCAGTTCTGCCTCAGCCTGCAGCACGGTGACGCCCCACTCGCGCACGCCCTCGCTGATCGCCCAATCAAGCGCCGAGGGACCACGATCGCCGGCGATGCCCGGGTGCACGATTAAACACGGCGTCTTGCGCCACACGGCCTCGGCAATCGCACGCTGCATGAACGGCGCGACGATGACATCGGGCGCAAACAGCGCGACCGCTTCCTCGGTCACCGAATCGGCAATGTCGAATTCGATCGAGACCTCGTGCCCATCCTGCTCAAGGGCCAGCAGCAGGCGCTGCGTCAGACCGTTGAAGCTGCGCGACAGAAGCAGGATGCGCAGGCGTGGCGGCATTGGCAAGGTCGGCGCCGCGCTAGGGCCGGCTAGGGCGCCCGGCGCAGCCGGCCCGCGAGCCACGGTGCGATGACCATGGTTGCCATGCCAATGCCGAGGTAGCCGCCGGCCAGCGGATTGAAGTCCGCCAGGATGCGCTCCCAGCCAAAGCCCAGGCTGTGGCCAAGCAGTACGTCAAAGCTCACCATCAACGCCAGCCATTGGAGCCCGACGACGAGCTTGCGGGCGCTGCCGCGCGCATCGATCCAGCGCACGGTCACCAGCGCCACCGCGAACACGATCGCCACACCGCCCAGCACCGCCAGCTGCCGCGCCGGCTGGTCGCCCAATAGCGGCGTGAGCCAGAGAGTGCGGGCGATGCCGTGCATGGTCTCCAGCACCGCGATCAGCAGCCAGGCCAGAAAGCCCCGCACAAACCAGAAGTCGTGGGCGTGCTTGACGATCGTGCGGGTCGGGATGGTTGCGTTCATGGCAGGGACAGCGCGCGATTCAGCAAATCCGCGGCAGCTGATCGCCGCTCAGCCAGTCGACGATGCGCCGGCCGCCGAAGCGCGTCTTCATCTGCACGAACTGGTGCTCGTCGGCGATCACCTCGCCAATGACCGCGGCATCGGCGCCGAGCGCATGCGCGCGCATGGCGGCGAGCACGGCCGCCGTGTCCTCTGCGGCCACCACCGCAATCACCTTGCCTTCGTTGGCGACATACAGCGGATCGAGCCCGAGAAACTCGCAGGCTGCCGCCACTTGCGGCCGCACCGGAATGGCGGCTTCGTCGAGCATCATGCCGACCCCGGACTGCCGGGCGATTTCGTTGAGCGTGGTGGCAACACCGCCGCGGGTCGGATCGCGCAGCACATGCACGCCGCGCTGCGGATCGCGCTGCGTGTGCTCGTGCACGGCGGCCAGCACCGCGGCAATCAGCCCGTGCAGGGCCGCGCTGTCGCTCACGATCTCGGTGCCAAAGGCGAGCGACTCGCGCAGCGACATGATCGCCATACCATGGTCGCCAATGCTGCCGGAGACGATGATCTTGTCACCAGCGCGCGCACGTGTGCCTCCTGGCTGGGCCGCCGCGGGCATCGACTCGGGCAGCACACCGATGCCGGTCGTGTTGATGAAGACGCCATCGCCCTTGCCCTGCTCCACCACCTTGGTGTCGCCGGTCACGATCTGCACCCCAGCGGCACGCGCCGCGGCCGCCATCGACTCGACGATGCGCTTCAAGTCCGCCAGCGGAAAGCCTTCTTCGAGAATGAAGCCGGCCGACAGATACAGCGGCGTGGCGCCCATCACGGCCAGATCGTTGACGGTGCCGTGCACCGACAGCGCGCCAATGTCGCCACCGGGAAAAAACAGCGGCGAGACCACATGCGAGTCGGTCGCCATCACCACGCGCCCCGGCGGCAGCGCCAGCACGGTGCCGTCATTGCCCTGCGCCAAGAGGGCGTTGTCGAAGGCCGGAGCAAACAGCTGCTCGATGAGCTGCGCCATCGCCCGCCCGCCCGAGCCATGCGTGAGATCCACACGCCCGTGCTTGATGTCGAGCGGCCGGCTGTAGCCGGCCTTTACGGGTTTGTTCACGCGTCCGCCATCCATCTCAGATCCATGATGCGGCCTACGGCCGCGATGAGGGCGCCGGCGGCGCCAATGACGGCGCTCTGCGCCTATGACTCATCACAGGCGCCGTAGCCAATGTCATACGCCGCCTTCATAGCCGCCGCAGGCGGCGTCATAGCGCGCGCAGCGCGCGTCATACGCATCGTGCGCGTCACGCGCATCATGCGGCCGCCTTTATTGGAATCTCCTTATACCGCCCGTAGCTGTAATGCGCGGCGCAAGCGCCTTCGCTGGAGACCATGCAACTGCCCACCGGGTTCTCCGGGGTACACACGGTGCCGAAGATCTTGCAGTCGCGCGGGTGTTTCACGCCGCGCAAAATGGCGCCGCACTCGCAGGCCTTGTTGTCGGCCACCTTGCGCGTGTCCAGTGCGAACTTCTTCTCGGCGTCCCAGGCGGCGTACTCGCTGCGAATGGCTAGCGCTGAATAGGGCACTTCGCCCAGGCCGCGCCACTCAAAGCTCTTGCGCAGCTCGAACACCTCGGCGCACAGCGCCTGCGCCTTCAAATTGCCGTCGCGATTGACCGCGCGGGTGAACTCGTTTTCCACCTCGCAACGGCCCTCGTTGACCTGCCGCACGAGCATCAGGATGGCCTGCATCACATCGAGCGGCTCAAAGCCTGCGATCACCACCGGCTTGCGATATTCCTCGGCAAAGAACTCATACGGCTGGCTGCCGATGATGGTGCTCACATGCGCCGGGCCGATGAAGCCATCCAGCGGCACGGTGCCGAGCTTGCGCACCTCGGGGCTTTCGAGAATGTTGCCGATGGCCGCCGGCGTGAGCACGTGGTTGCACACCACACTGAAGTTCTGCAAGCCCTCGGCCGCGGCCTGCTTGATGACGAGCGCCGTTGGCGGCGTGGTGGTCTCAAACCCAATGGCAAAGAACACCACCTCCTGCTCTGGGTTCTTGCGCGCCATGGTCAGCGCATCGGCCGCCGAGTAGATCATCACGATCTTGCCGCCGCGCGCCTTGGCCTTGAGCAGCGACAGGCCGTTGGACGCCGGCACGCGCAACACATCGCCATAGGTGGCCAGCGTGACCTTGCGCTCTAGCGCGAGCTCGATGGCCAGGTCGACGCGCCCAATCGGCAGCACGCACACCGGGCAGCCCGGCCCGTGGATCATGCGCACGTTCTCGGGCAGCAGGTCGGTGACGCCGTAGCGCGAGATGGCGTGCGTGTGCCCGCCGCAAAACTCCATGAAGTGATAGCGGCGGTCGGGCCGCACTTCGACCGCGATCTGCGCGGCAATCTGCTGCGCCACGTCGCCGTCGCGAAACTCGTCAATGTATTTCATGATGAGTAACCAGGGAAGGCGACTATGTCCCCTATGCGAGGCGGGGGCGCTCGTTCCATCACAGCCGCCAAAGGCGGCGTCATAGCGCGCACTGCGCGCGTCATAGGCCGCGCAGCGGCCGTCATTGCAGTCGCAAGGCCCGCCATCACGCGGCCTCCTTCACTTGCTCTGCCGCTTGCCCGAATAACGCCAGCGTCCGCTCCGCCTCCACCGGGTCGAGCTTGGCCAGCGCATAGCCCACGTGCAGCACGACCCAGTCGCCGACCTCCACGCCGTCGACCAGCGCCAGCGATATCTCCTTGCGGATGCCACCCATGTCGACGATGGCGCCGTCACCTGCAGTTTTCTCGATCACGCGCACGGGCAGGGCCAGGCACATCTAGTTCACCTTGGATAGAAGATGGCGCGCGACCCACGCCTGCCCGAGCGACAGGCCGCCATCATTGAGCGGCGCCTGGCGCGCGGTGAGGACGGTGAGTCCGCGATTGGTGAGATGACGCACGAGCGCGCCGGTAAGCACCGCGTTCAGCAAGCATCCGCCACCGAGGGCCACTGTCTGCAGCCCCTGGCGTTGCGCGGCCTGTGCGGCCCAATCCGCCAATGCGAGCGCGAAGGTGGCGTGGAACAGCGCGGCGCCGGCGGCGGCATTGCTGTCATTGGCCAGGCGCGCGGCCAGCGGGAGCAGATCGAGCGTGCCATCGGCGTCGATGGTGAAGAGCGTCGGGTCGGCGGGCACATCAGGCCGCTGCGCGGCCAGCGCTTCGAGCAGCATCGCGGCCTGGCCTTCATAGGCCATGGTCTCGCGCACGCCCAGCAGGCCGGCGGCGGCGTCAAACCAGCGGCCAGCGCTCGTCGTGGGCGGGCAGCGGAGGTCATTGCGCAGCATCTGCGTGATGGCCGGTGCCGCGCTTTGCTGTGCGAAGCGCGTTGCGGTCTCGCTGTCGCGGCCGAGCAGATGCAGCACGGCGGCGGCCATGCGCCACGGTTCGCGCGCGGCGCGGTCGCCGCCGGGCAGCGGCAGCGGGCGCAGGTGGCCAAGGCGCGTGCATTGCGCGCCGTCCTCGGCCAGCAGTTCCCCACCCCAGGGCGCGCCATCGTCGCCGTGACCAACGCCGTCGAGTGCAAGACCCAGCAGCGGGCCATCGAACCGATGCTCGGCCGCCACCGCGCCAATGTGGGCGTGGTGGTGCTGCACGCCAAAGGCCGGAACACCGAGCGCGTGCGCCAGCGTGAGCGCAAGCTCGCTGCTGAAAAAATCCGGATGCAGGTCGTGCGCCACGGCCTGCGGCGTGATCTCGAGCACGCGCTGCAGGTGCTCAGCAGCTTCTTCCAACGCGGCGCGGCTCGGCGCGTTATCGAGGTCGCCAATGTGCTGCGACAAGAACGCTTCGTCGCCGCGCGTCAGGCAGGCGGTCGCCTTCAGATACCCGCCGAGCGCGAGCACGCTGGGGCCCTCGCCCGCCAGCTTGATGGCCGCCGGCGTGTAGCCGCGGGCGCGACGAATGAACGTGAAGGATTGAGGATTGAGGATTGAGGATTGCGTGCAAACGTCCGCTAGATGGCGCTCGCCGCTCAATGCGCAATTCCCACTGCGCACAACGGAATCGTCAAAGCGCACCACAATGGCGCGGTCGTGGATGACGAAGGCATCGGCCAGCCCCGCGCTGCCGCCCAGGCGCGCCACTGCCTCGTGGTTGTCGATCACCAGCGGCTCGCCGCCGGGATTCGCACTCGTCATGACCAGCAGCATCTCCTGCGGCTCCTCGAGCCAGGCCAGCCCCTGCGGCCGCGCGGCGGCCTGGTGGAACAGCAGCAGCTGCAGCGGCGTGCTGGGCAGCATGGCGCCAAGCTGGACCAGGCCGGGCGCGATGCCGGCCAGCGCCGCGTCGCACCCGGGCCGCTTGGGCAGCAGCACGATGGGCCGCTCCACGGCCATCAGCGCGCGCGCGGCAGCGCTATCGATCTCGGCATACGGCAGCAGCGAGGCGATGTTGGCCGCCATCAGCGCAAACGGCTTTTCGTCGCGGTGCTTGCGCTCGCGCAGCCGCGCCACCGCCGCCGCATTGCGCGCATCGCACACCAGGTGAAAGCCGCCGAGGCCCTTGATCGAAACGATCTCGCCGCAGGCAATGCGCGCGTGCGCGGCGGCGATCACATCGTCATGCTCCAGCGGATAGCCGCGCGCGTCGGTGAGCCAGATGCGCGGGCCACAGTGCGGGCAGGCATTGGGTTGCGCGTGAAAGCGGCGGTCCAGGGGGTCGTCGTACTCGCGCTGGCAGGCCGGGCACATTGTGAACGGCGCCATGCTGGTCGAGGGCCGGTCATACGGCAGCGCGCCGGTGATGGTGAAGCGCGGGCCGCAGTGCGTGCAGTTGATGAACGGGTAGCGATAGCGCCGGTCGGCCGGCGTGCACAGCTCCCTGGCGCAGGCCGCGCAGATGGCCGCATCGGGCACGATGCCGGTGGACACCGTGCCATGTTCGCTTTCAACAATCACGAAGCCGGGCGCGATGGCCTGCGCATGCGCATCCCCATGCGGCTGCGCTTCGATCGAATCGATGGCTGCCAAGGGCGGCAGCTCCTGCGCGAGACGCTGCGTGAAGCGTGCCAGCGCGCGTTCGTTGGCGGCAAGCGCGATCGTCACGCCGCCGCCGTCGTTGCGCACCCAGCCGTCGAGGCCAAGCTCGTGCGCGAGGCGGTAGACAAAGGGGCGAAAGCCGACACCCTGCACGCGACCGCGAACGCGCAGCAGCACCGACCGCGTCGCCGGCTTGGACAGGGAGTCGAGGGGCATTTGTCAGTGCGCTCCGGCCGACCGTGTGCAGCGATGGGCGCGCGCAGAAATCCCGTTCGGGCCCCACTTTACAAAGGGGGGAGTGGCGGAGGCCAACTTGTGCGCGCTGCCAATCGATCGCCCTCCCTTTGACAAAGGGAGGGAGGGGAGGGATTTCGTCACTGCGTTCACTTCAGCGTCGCGATGTGTTCTTCGAGCAGCGTCAGCTTGCGTGCTGCCTCGGCCGAGCGCTGCAGGCGTGCCGCGCGGGCGGCAGTGCTGCCGGCGCGGATCCAGTCGAGCCAGGCGTCCATGCCGTCGCCCTCGCCGGCCTTGAGTGCGCAGACCTGCAGCACCTCGATCGTCGGGTTGACGCGGCGCGCGGCGGCAATCGCCTTTTCGACGTCAAACTGCAGGTAGGGCAGCAGATCGACCTTGTTGAGCAGCATGAGCTGCGCCGCGGCAAACATGTCGGGGTACTTCAGCGGCTTGTCCTCGCCCTCGGTCACCGACAGCACCACGACCTTGTGCGCCTCGCCGAGATCAAAGGCGGCCGGGCACACCAGGTTGCCGACGTTCTCGATGAAAAGCACCGAGTCCTGCGCCGGTTCCAGATGCGTCAGCGCGTGCTCGATCATGCTGGCGTCCAGGTGGCAGCCCTTGCCAGTGTTGATCTGCAGTGCGCGGGCGCCGGTGGCGCGAATGCGGTCGGCGTCATTGCTGGTCTGCTGATCGCCCTCGATCACCGCGACCGGCAGCTCCGCGGCCAGGCGCTTGATCGTCTCCACCAGCAGCGTGGTCTTGCCTGAGCCGGGGCTGGAAACGACATTGAGCGCGAACACGCCGCGCTGCGCCAGCCAGCGCCGGTTGGCGCGGGCGAACTGGTTGTTCTTGTCGAGGATGCCGCGCTCGACCGCGACCATCTTTTCCTGGCTCATCCCCGGTGCGTGCGAGTGAGCCGGGCCGGCGCCGTAGTTGAGAGGGTGATCGGTGATCGGTGATCGGTGATCGGCGGGGGCGTGCGTGTGGTCGTGCGTGTGGTCGTGCCCATGCACGTGGGTGTGGTCATGGCCGTGTGTGTGGTCATGACCATGCGCATGGTCGTGCGCATCGTCGTGCGCGTGGTCGTGACCGTGCGTGTGGTCATGGCCGTGCGCATGATCGTGAGCATGGTCGTGCGCGTGCTCATGATCGTGCGGGTGCGCATGGTCATGCGCATGGCCCTCGATCGTCACGTTGCCGCTTGCGCAGCCGCAGGTGGTACACATTGCTGTTCCTTTGTCTAAGCCGCTGCTACACAAGTTCGAGTTCCTTGACGCGCATTGCATCGCCGCCGGTCACCTGCAGCTGATGGCTGCCGCATTGCGGGCAGGCATCGCCGCGTGCGGCAATCGCCACGCTGTCGCAGCAGCGCATGCACCAGGCCGTGCCGGGGGTGGCGAGGATGTCGAGTGCTGCACCCTCGGCCACGCTGCCGTGCTTGACCACGTCAAAGGCAAAGCGCAGCGCTTGCAGCTCCACCGCCGCCAGCGCGCCGATCTCCAGCCGCACAACGCGCACCGGGCGCGCCTGGGCCGCGTCCTCCACGACCTGCAGCACGCCTTCGGCAAGGCTCATCTCATGCATCGCGCACCCCGGCGGCATCCGCATTGACGCGCAGCGAGTACTGCACGCAGGGATCGAGTGCCTGCACCAGCCACTGCGCGCGCGTGAGAGCGTCGGACTCGCTTGCCACATGCGCGCCAAGCAAGCCCTCGACCAGTGCGCCGCGCGGATGAAAGTTCCACTCGGTGGGCGCGACGATGCGCCAGCCATCCACGCGCTGGCCGCTGCCATCGAGCTGCACCAGATGCACGAGCAGCCCGCGCGCGGTTTCCACCCAGCCCAGGCCGCGACCCGTGGCCAGCGCCAGCTGGCCGAACAGCGGCTGCGCGGCGGGCGCGCCGCAGGCAATGCGCGCCAGCTCGGTCAGGCGTGCGGCCAGCCGCGTGAGCGACGAGCGGCCAAAGGAACGCTGTAAGGCACTGACCAGCGGATGCGCCGCCAGCCTCGCCACGGCCCCGGTTTCTGCCGGGCGGCCGTCGAGTTCTGGCTGCTGCGCATAGAGGCTGTCGACCTGCATTGCGGTGGCGATGCTGTGCAGGTCACTCGCCGCGGGCGGCGCCGGCAGCAGCGGCACGGCGGCGACGCTGCGCGGCGCGCCATGATGGCCGCCATCGCGTTGCACCGCTGCCAGCACGCGCGCGGCCACGGTGTGCGCCTGCGCGATCCAGATCTCGAAGGCCGGCACGTGCTCGTGCTCCCACCAGGCCATTGCCGCGCCGTCGAACACGGCGTGCTCGACGGCCTCGCGCAGGGCAGTGCGATCGCCGCCGCGCGTCTGTCCATCGAGTGCACCGCGCACGCGCGCCAGCAGCGCGGCGTCGGGCTCCTCGTGCAGCAGGCGCGGCCAGTCGAGCAGGACGCGCCACAGCACCTCGTGCGCGATCTCGGCCTCCAGCGTCTGCAGCCGTTGCGCGTGCAGCGCGGGGTCGGCCGCCGGTTCAGCCACGTCACCGCGCGCCGCCTGCACGGCCAGTGTCGCGGCCAGCGCCTGCGCACGGCCACACACGGTGAACAGGTTGGGGACCAGCGCCACGGCCTCATGGGCCGGGCGGCCGGTGAGCACGCGCTCAGCCACTTGCGGCCGCGTCGACTGCAGCGCGACCGAGTGCAGCACGCCAGCGTGCAGCGTGAGCGTGATCGAGATTTGGCCGGTGTCGAACTGCATGGTCAGCCCGTGGGCTTGCTGGTGTCAGCGGGAGCGGCACCATCACCGTGCCAGCGGCCACGCAGGAAGTCGCGCTTGGACACCGGCGCCTTCGCGGTGGGCAGACGCGCCGTGGACAACGGTGCGCCGCTCTCCACGTCGACCAGCGGCGCGAGCGAAGTGCCGGGCCCTTCTGCGCCGGCGCGTGTCTCGGCAGCGAACAGCGCATCGAGCGACGCGATGGCGGTGGCGCGTGCGCCGTCCTGGTCACCGAACTCGAACACTGGCGAGAACAGCGAACAGCTCTGGTAGTCACTCAGTTGCGGATCGAGCGCGCTGATGAACTCGAACACACCGGCCGGCAGGCTGTAGGCGATCGAGTCGCCATAGCGCACGTGGCGCCACGCAGCGGGCTCCTGCGGCAGCAGCATCAGGTTCATGAACCACGGCGTGATCAGCACGCCCAGGTAGCGCCCCTCCCACACGCGAAAGCCCACGGCCTCCACGCGCAGCGCGGGATTGAGAAACGGCACGTCCTGCATGCGCGTGGCCTCGATGTGCGCATATGCCTGCTCCACCCGCGCACTGAGCTCGGCCACGCTGGCAGCGGCCGGTTTCACGGTGTGCAGCGCGGCCTGCGGCGCGGCTTCCAGCACGGCGCCCGAGACGGCATCAAGCGGCGTCGGGCGCTGCCCGCCCATCACGTCCATCTACTCGTCCAGCGACAGGAAGCCCGACTGCTCGGTGGAGCAATTGGGGCAGGTCCAGTGATGCGGCAAGGCCGAGAACGGCGTGCCGGGCGCGATCTGCCAGACCGGGTCGCCGACCTTGGGGTCGTACACCATCCAGCACACCTTGCATTCAAAGCGGCCGCCGAGGGCGTCCTCAGCGATCGGATTCGGGATTCGGGATTCTGGATTCAGCATTGCTGGACCTGGCGAGTGGGAAGCAGGATGGAATACGAAAGTGGTGCGCGGCGTCGGCAACGGAGCAAGGACGTGGAATCCAGAACTCCGACTCCCGAATCCCGAATCCAGAATCCGCCCCTCAACTGACCTTCGCATCCGACTCCATCCACTCGATCAGCTCGCCCAGGCGCTCGTGGCTGTCGGCCAGGTCTTCGCCGGCGGCGAGTGCGACTTCGGGCACGCGCGTGACTTCGAGCGTGTTGAGGATCAGCGTTTGCATGCTGTTGAAGTACTGCACGCGCCAGAGGTGACGGATGGTGGTGGACGACACGCGGCAGTTGCCAAAGCCGCGCGACAGCACCGCCACGCTGCCGGCGGGCAGCGCGCGATCGAGCAGCGCGTTGTCGTCTGCTGTGAGCGGCAGCAGCGTCAGGTTGATGACGCGCGGCTCCTGCCCCGGCTTGTAGCTGGACACGGCGGCGCGGATCTCGGTGAGCAGCGAGGGTGCGTTCATTGCCCCGGCGGGAATCGCGACATGCGGCAGCACCGGCAGCGAAGTGGCCTCGGCAAACTCGATGGCGATCTGCGGGATCGGGGCGGCGATCAGGAAGTCGTTGACCAGTTCGCCATCGGGGCGGAAGTGCCGCTGTCGCCATACGCCGGCGAACACGGTCTCCTGGATGCGCACGTCGTGCCGCATCGGACCAGTGAGGCCGCCTTGCAAGGCCACGCGCACCGAGACCTCGCCCTCGCCGAGCGTCTGGTTGAGCACCTCGGCCACCGCGGGCGGCAGATGCAGCAGCTCGATCGGCGGCGGAGACGGTTCCAGCATCGTCTCGACAAACTGCGCGAGCACGTCGCGCGCGGCCAGCAGCGTGGCGCTGTCGGACTGGGTGGGCACCTGCGGCATCGCGAAGGTGGTCACCTCGCGCGGGATCGGCATGTAGTTGAAGTCTTCGCCCTCGTCGGCCTGCGTGCCGGCACCGACCAGTCCTTCAGCGACGACGGGGATTGGGAAGTCTTTCATGGTGCGGTCCTTGGGCAGGTGGTCGGTGATTGGTGATCGGTGGTCGGTGATCGGTGCGCGGTTGAGAGCTGAGCGATCGCAGCGGGCTGGGTCGGCGCTGCGTCAGTGGCAGTGGCTGTCGCCGGCCGCGGCACCGGCTGCATTGACGGCGATGCCAATCGTGGGCGGTCGCGTGGCGGGCGCCTCCAGCAGGCGCTGCATGTCATCGAGGTAGTCCTGCCAGTCGCGCAAGCCGTCGATGGCGCCGACGTACTGGCCGTCGGTGAGCATCACGACGGCCGGCCAGCGCTTGAAGCCGTAGCGCTGGGCGATGGCGCGGCCGGCGACCTGCAGCAGCACGCCGGTGCGAAAACGCCCGGCAAACGCGAGCGCGAGTTCGGGGACGATGACGGCCAGATCGAGCGTCTCGCGATACTGGTTGGGGTCTTCGGTGAAGACGATCAGCGCCCGGCCGGGTGCCTGCGCCCAGGCATCAAAGCTGGCGGCATCCAGCAGCGGCGCGCCGGTCTCGGCGCACAGCCGCTCGATCAACGGATGCACGACGGGCGGGCGATTGGCGGGGGCGGTGCTGATGAGTTCGATGGCCATGATGGCTCCAGTGGCGCGCGGCGCCGTCCGGTGTTTGGTGTGAGTGTTTGGTGTGAGCTGTTGAGTGCGGTCTCAGTGCTTGGTCAGTTGCGCGGCCAGGTGCGGTGGCAGCTGCGGCTCGCGATCGATGAGGTCGGCAAACAGGGCATCAACGCTGGCGAGATTGCCGTCGAGTGCGGCCTGCAGGCCTTGCAAGGCGGCGCGCACCTGTTCGGCCTAATCAGCATCGAGCACGCGACGCGCGGCGCCAAGAAAGGACAGCACCCAGGTGCCGACGGGCTGCGGACCAATCAGCCGCATGTCCAGCCGCTCCTGCGCGGCCCCGTCGCCGCACAGCGCGAACTCGGCGCTGTCTTCCAGCACCTGCACCTGCAGCGGCACGCCGATGCACATCTCACTGCCCTTCGTGCGCGCTCAGAGCGGCAGCAGCCTGCGCACCGCCGCCCTGCTCGATGGCGTGGCGAATATTCAGAAAGCGCGCGTCGCCCACCCGGCAGGCCAGCTCGGCCGGCGGGCGGCCACGCTCGTAATCCTCCAGCCCCAGCGCGCGATCGTTCAGCCGCTCGGCCGGCGGCTCCGTGCGCCGCTCCGGCACATAGCCCCACTGCGTCAGCTGCTCGATCGCCAGCGCCACAGCCTGCGGCAGGCGCTCACGCACCGAGGCACTTAGCCCGGATGTTTCACCAGTCACTGTTGTATGGGCCTGGTGGAGCAAGTGACCGTGCCATTTGGGCGTTTCTGATGGTGTAACCGGTGCATTGATGCGCTGCTGAGTCT
>JBIIZX010000204.1:0-6331 GCA_044346055.1 Burkholderiaceae bacterium
TTCCACCACGCTCACGTTGCTGCCCTCGAGCGTGCCCTCAGCCAGCCGCATGTTTGGATCAGCCTCGGCTTGCTCGCCCGACTTGGTGCGAAACAGGCCGTCGAGTCCTTTGACGAGATCGGTCTCCTCGGGATTGACGAGCTTGATACGGCCGATCTGGTTGACCGCGGTCTGCCCGGCCTGCTTGGCCGAGACGGTGCCATCGGGCGCCACGCTCAGCTGCGAGTCCTGCGGCGCCGTGATGGGGCCGCCGTCGCCCAGCACGGGTGTGCCGCTGGGCAGCACCAGCGTGCCTTCGGCGCTCACTTGCAGGTTGCCGGCGCGTGTGTAGGCCTCGTTGCCATCGGCGCCCTGCACGGCGATCCAGCCCGGCCCCTGCACCGCCACGTCGAGCGGCCGACCCGTGCTTGTCATGGGACCGTTCTTCATGTCCGAGCCGATCGTGGTCTCGACCGTAAACACGCGCGTGCCAGCCTCCTGCCCACGAGCGGGGACGGCGCGCAGCGCCACCACGTCGGCCCGATAGCCGGTGGTGTTCACGTTAGCCAGGTTCTGCGCAAGCGTGTCCTGCCGCGCCATCAAGTGCTTGGCGCCGCTCATGCTCGTGTAGATCAGTCGGTCCATTCTCGTTATCCGTGATCGGTGATCTGTGATCCGTGACTCGCGCACCGTGATCCGTGATCCATTCGGATCACGCATCACGGCTCACGGATCACCTCAAATTCACGATCGTTTGCAGCACCTGATCCTGCGTGCGGATGGTCTGCGCATTGGCCTGGTACACGCGCTGCGCGGTGATCATGTTCACCAGTTCTTCCGTGAGGTCGACGTTGGCCTCTTCGAGTGCGCCTGCCTGCAGCAAGCCGAGAGAGCCGGAGCCGGGCGACGAGACCTGCGGCTGGCCGGACTCCGAGGTCTCGGACCACTCATTGTTGCCAAGTGCCGCAAGACCCTGTGCGTTGACAAAGTTGGCCAGCACGATCTGGCCTTGCGCGCGCGTCTGGCCGTTGGTGTAGCGGCCCAGGACGGTGCCGTCCTCACCGACGGAAAAGCCCGCCACGCGCCCCGTGGTGAAGCCATCCTGGCTCAGCTTGTTCGCGGCGAAATTGACGCCGAACTGCGTCATCTCCGAGATCGGAAAGGTGACCGGAAACGCCAGCGGCGTTCCGGCGCCGTTGGTGAGCGGGATCGAGGCGTTCATGTTGACATTGGCCGGCAGCAGGCCATTGGCACCGAACGTCAGCGTGCCCAGCGGCGTACCGGCACCACCGGCGCCCGCCAGCTGGATGCCGTTGCCAGCGCCATAGACCGCCCAGGTGTTGGCCGCGGTCTTGCGGAAATACATCGTGAAGGTGTGCGAGTTGCCCTGCGAGTCGTACACCGTCATGGCGGTGGACGAGTTGTAGCTCGCCGGGTTATTCAGCGCGAAGGCCGCCGCCGGCACTGCCTCGCGCGAATCGAGGTTCAGGCCAACGGTGGCGGCGGCGGTGGCCTGCGGCGCAATGTTCGCCAGCGAGATGCGCAGGTCGCTCGGCGTGGAGGCGACGATCTGGCCCAGCCCATCGGCCTGGTACCCCGTCAGCCGCGCGCCGCTGTTGGTGACAATGTAGCCGTCGCGGTCGAGCGAGAACTGGCCGTTGCGCGCATAACTGGCAACGCCGTTGTTGGACAAGCGAAAGAAGCCATTGCCATTGATCGCAACATCCAGCGGATTGCTGGTCGTGACGATGTTGCCCTGCGTGAACTGCTGACGCACGGCGGCGATTGACACACCAATACCCACTTGCACGCCGGCACCACTGGCCAGCGAGTTGGCATACACGTCGGCAAACTCGGCGCGTGCCGATTTGAAGCCGACGGTCGAGGCGTTGGCTACGTTGTTGCCGATCGCCGCCAAATTCCTGGCCGCGACGTTCAGGCCCGAAAGTCCTTGCTGAAAGCTCATTTGGTTCCTCTAGATGAGGTGAAATTTGAGACGTGCAATGCGAAAGGTGAAACGTGAAATGTGAAATGTGAAAAACGATGCAACGTGTGATGACTTCTCAAGTTACAACTGCCGTAGCCGAAAAAGGGCGGGGGCAACGTGAAGGGGGTGCAGCTATTGGTGCTCTGTCGCCTTGCACGTCTCACCTTTCACGTTTCACAAGATTTGTTTGACATCTGCGTAGCTCACTGAGCCCCCCCCGGCCAGAATCAATGTCGTGGTGCCATTCATATTGCTCACCGCTTCCACGGTGCGGGTCACCAGTGGCGTGGCGGCCAACTCCTTGCCCGCGGCAATCGCCTTAACGGTCATCGTGTACTTGCCGGCGGCCACCTGCGCGCCGCCATCGCTCTTGCCATCCCAGCTAAAGCGGCTGATGCCTGCATCGCCCGCACCAAGATCCATGCTGCGCACCACACTGCCGGCCGCATCGCGAATCTCCACAGTGACCTTTTCTGCACTGGAGGGCAGCTGCACGCCAAAGGTGTTGGGTCCGGGCCCAGTCACGCGCAGCTCCTGCCCGCTCACGAGCACGCTACGGCCAGTGAGCTGCGCTGCCTGCAGCGCCTGCATCTGGCCAAACTGCGTAAGCAGCTTTTCCACCGTGTCGTTCAGGCCGTTGATGCCTGTGACCGTGTTGATCTGCGCCATCTGGCTGGTGACCTGCGCGTTATCCAGCGGGTTCATCGGATCCTGATTGTTCATCTGCGCCACCAGCAGCTTGAGGAAGCGATCATTCAGCTCCTTGGCCGGATCCTTGGCCCCTTCGGCGCTGGCGCCGGCCGCTGCCGCGAGGTTGCTCATTGCGGAGACCGCACTCATGACTAGCTCCCGAGCTGCAGGGTCTTCTGCAGCAGGTTCTTGGCCGTGTTCATCACGTCCACGTTGCTCTGGTAGCTGCGCGAGGCAGAGATCATGTTGACCATCTCCTCGACGACATTCACATTCGTCATCGTCACGTAGCCGTTCTCGTCAGCCAGCGGATGGCCGGGCTCGTGCAGCTTGCGCGGCTCGGTGCTGTCCTCGACGATGCTGGCCACGCGCACGCCGGCCGAGCTCTGCTCGGCATCCATCATCTGCGTCTGGAATAGCACCTGGCGCGCCTTGTACGGCTTGCCATCAGGCCCGGCCACGCTCTCGGCGTTGGCCAGGTTGCTCGACACCACGTTCAGCCGCTGGCTCTGCGCGCTGACGGCGCTGCCGGAGACGTTGAAGACCTTGAACAGGGACATGACGGCCTCCGGCCTATAACGCGCAAGCTGCGCTGTGACGGCGCTGCGCGCCTATGAGGCCGCCTGCGTCGGCCAGGACTCCGGCGCGCGCCGCGCGCGTCATAGGCCGCAACGCGGCCGTCATAGCGAGCGCAGCGCGCATCATTGCGAGCAGAGCGCGCATCATTGCGAGCAGAGCGAGCATCATGTTGACTGCCCTGAGATCGCACTCATCAGCGTGCGGATCTGGCCGTTGATGAAGCGCAGGCTGGCCTCGTAGCGCAGTGTGTTGTCGGCAAAGGCGGCGCGCTCCATGTCCATGTCGACCGAGTTGCCGTCGAGCGAGGTCTGCAGCGGGGCGCGGTATTGCAAGCTGGGGCTGGCGTTGGAGCCGCCGGCGACACTCATATGTCCAGCGGCGGTCTGCGCCGGCACCACGGTGCCCGGCAGGGGCGCGCCGGTGGCCCGGGCCAGGGCCGAGCGGAAGTCAAAGTCGCGCGCCTTGTATTGCGGCGTGTCGGCGTTGGCGATGTTCGACGCCAGCACCCGCGTGCGCTCGGCGCGCAGCAGCAGTGCGTTGGCGTTGAAGTCCAGTCCTTGGGTCAGCCGATCGATCATTTGGAACCCGCTCTGTTCAATCGCCCACAAAAATCTTGGTCGCGAGCCCTAAAGGTTTGCCGCGTGGAGACGATATTGCGTTCGAGGGGCCGGGCCGGATCAGCGGATAAGCCCTGCTTGTGCGCGCCATTTGGGTGCTTGGCTCATGCGTGCGCACGACCAGAATCTGCCGATGATTCGTCAACTCCTCACCAATTGCGGGACAGCCCTGCGAGGCACGCCGTCCCTATCCCTGGCGCTGTCTCTGTCGCTATCCCTGTCTGTGCTCCAGCCTGCCCACGCGCAGGTGACGCCTGACAGCCTGCGCCTGTATGTGCAGCGCGAGGCGGCCAGCGGCCTGCCCGCCGCCGCCGCCGGCGTGCGCATCGATGTCACCGTGGGTCAGCTCGACCAGCGGCTGCAACTGGCACCCTGTGCGCGCATCGAGCCGTTCCTGCCCAATGGCGTGCGCTTATGGGGCCGCGCCAATGTAGGCCTGCGCTGTGTCGAGGGCGCCACCTGGTCGGTATTGCTGCCGGTGACGGTGCGCGTGTTTGGTCCGGCCCTGGTGGCGGCGCGGCCGCTCAACCCCCAGGTACCGCTATCACAGGACGACGTGCAGATCGCCGAAGTCGAATGGACGCGCGAGGCGCAAGGGGTGGTGACCGACGCACAACAGTTGGCCAATCGGGTGCTGCAGCGACCAATCTCGGTCGGCCAACCGATCCCAGTGGCCGCGTTGCGTGCGCCGGTGGTCATCAGCCAGGGCGACCCGGTGAAGCTGGTTGGCACCGGTCGCGGGTTTTCGATCAGTGCCGATGCGATTGCACTGGCGAGTGCGCAGGAAGGCCAGAGCGTGCGCGTGCGCATAGACAACGGCCGCATTCTGAACGGCACGGCGCGCGCCGGCCGCCAGGTCGACGTCACGTTCTAGCGCTGCCGGCGTCCCGATGCTCGCGAGCGCCCGCAGTTTCTGCCGCTTTTCGCGCAAGCCGGGTGGCCGTGTGCGGCGCTACAGTTCGGCCTTGCATGCAGTGCGTCCGGTCCTGCGCGTCCTCAAGATTGGTGGCGCCGCGCCGATAAAGAAGATTGATCGGGCGGCGAGGCGCCGTCCAGGCAAAGTACTTGAGCGGTTGTTGAGCAGTTTTTGAGCGCCGGGAGGCCGTGTGAAGATTTCATCCACCAGTGAACCGTTGCGTCCGGACCGGCTTGCGCCGGGCGGCAATGAGGCGCGCGCGGCGGCCACCACGTCCGGCGAGGCCGTGACTGAGACCGAGAAGGTAAAGTTGTCGGATCAGGCCTCACGGCTGGCCGACCTGGAGTCGCGCTTTGGCGGCGACTTCGATGCCAAGAAGGTCGAGGAAGTGCGCAGCGCCATGGCTGATGGCCGTTTCAAGGTCAACGCCGACGCGGTGGCCGATCGTCTGCTGGCCAGCGTGGCCGAACTGCTGGGCAAAAAGGCCTGATGAATTCTCTTTTGAACGATCTCGAACAGTGCCTGGTCAGCGAACAGAAGGCGCTGGTGGCCGGTGCCGCCGATGACCTTGACCGCCTGCGCGCGTACAAGAACGTACTGCTGGGCGAGCTGAACACAGCGCTGATCTCGCGCCAGAGCTCGACGCGTATTGAGCGCAGCCGTGTCGAAGAACTTGCGCGATTGAATGCGCTGAACGGCGCGCTGGTGGCGCAGCAATTCGCGCGGACCAAGGCGCGCGCCGATGCGCTGCTCGGCGCCGCGGAGGCGGCTCTGTATAGCGCCGGCGGTACCTTCCAGACACCGTCAAGCTCGGGAAGCTCGCGCGCGCCGGCCGAGGCCTAGCCCAAGGCCTGGCCCGCAGCTCAACCAGCGCGGCAGTGCTGCATCCCTTTGCTGCAGGCGACCTGCGGGTCGACCGGTCAGTGATTCACGACGAACCCTCGGCGATTGCTCGTTGCCCAGCGCCGCCTAGCACGCGGGCCCAATGCCTCCGCCTCGCCCCCATATGGACAAGCCGCGAACGGCAATCGCCGTGTCGCGCGACTGCCTGCATCGGTGGACGTGCGGAACGTGCTCGCTGCGCGATGCTGGCGGACCTTGCCGCGCCGCGATAGCATCAGGCAAAAAGGGTCCGCGGCTGCTTGATGCACGCGGTCGAAGGCGCGCGGTCGAAGATCACAAGCGGTAGTGCTAGCAATGGTGCATGCAATCGTGCAACCGGCGACTGAACTTTTACCAATGTCGCCCCGAGCAGCGGCCCCGGCAATGGTGCAGCCGGCCGTTGCTTGCATCCCGCTCGATTGCATCCCCCGATGCATCTCCAAGCAGCCGGCGCGGGCATGAGCAGCGCGAGCACGGCGACCAAGGCACTGGGTGGGATGACCGCGACGCGGCTGGCGCTGCTGCGCGCTATTCGCAGTGGTGACCTGGCCGAAGCGCGCCGCGTGCTGGCCTCGCACGGCGCCGACGATCTCGGCGACCCGATCGACGCGCTGGTCGAGACCGTTGGCATCTACCAGGAAGAACTGCGCCTGCAATCCGAAGAGTTGCAGCTTAGCCGCG
>JBIIZX010000205.1:0-6299 GCA_044346055.1 Burkholderiaceae bacterium
GCCCACAGGATGGTCGCAACACCGCCGATGCGCGCGGCCACGCGACCACCGGCCACATAGCCGACGGCGCCGGCCAGCACCGCCGCGAACATCGCGAGGTCGCCGGCCGACAGTGCCACCGTGCCGCGCGCGCTGAGGCCGTCGCGCAGGGCAAAGGCGACGACCAACAGTGAGCCGATCAGCGCGCACAGCCAGAAGCGGCGGGCGTGCCGCTCGCCAAAGGCCCACGCCGCCAGCACCGCGGTGGCAAAGGGCAGGGCGCCATTGATGATCGCACCGTGATTGGCGGGAATCGTCTGCATTGCTATCGAGGTCAGGAGTGGAAAGCCGACCACGATGCCAAGGCTGGCCCAGGTCAGCAGCGGCAGGTCGGCGCGGCTGGGACGACGGGCGCGGCTGAGCAACAGCCAGAGCGCGCCCACAAGACCTGCGACGGCCATGCGACCGAAGGCGACGAACCAGGGATCGAGTTCACGCACGGCAGTGCGCGTCATCGGCAGCGTGAGGCTGAAGGCGAGCACGCCAGCGAGCGCGAGCACGAAGCCGCGCCGCGCCGCGTGCGCACTGTGCTCGCGCGTTGGCAGGTTCATGCTGCCTGCACTGCTCACGACAAGGGCAATGCCAGCACCGGCTGCGCCGCGGGGCGGGCGCTGACGGCGGCATACCAGCTCTCCAGGTGTGCGTGGCTGCGCGCAGTGACGGGCGCTTCGAGCGCTTCGGGTGTCTTGGGCGTCAGCGCCAGGCCAAACCAGCGATGAACGTCGCAAGCTACCGGGATATCGGCCATGGTGAAGCTGTCGCCCGCCATGAATGGCCGTTGCGCCAGATGCGCTTCGAGCAGCGCGAGAAGGGGCTGCATCGCAGCCATTGATGCTGCAATCTGCGCCGGGTCACGCTGCACCACTGGCGTGCGAATCAGCTGCACGAAGGCGCCGCGGCCGGCCGGGTTCAGCGTCGTCTGCTGCCAGTCCATCCAGCGCTCGGCATCAAAGCGGGCCGGCAGCGCATGCGGATAGAGCGTGCCGGCCGCGTACTTGGCCGCGAGGTAGCGCACGATGACGTTCGACTCCCACAGCACGAAGCCGCCGCTGTCGTTCTGATCCTCGATGACCGGGATCAGCTTGTTCGGATTGCGAGCGATGAACTCCGGCGTGTCGATGCCGCCGAACTCGCGCCCCGTGTCCACCCGCTGATACGGCACGCCGACCTCACGCAGCGCCCACTCGACCTTGCGGCCATTGATCGAACTCAGCCGGCCCCAGAAGGTGATCATCGCGCCTCCATTGCGATCAGTTGCGCCAAGGCCTGCACGGCGCTGCGTAGCCGTTCCGGCGTCTCGGTGACGAAACTCAGTCGAAGTGTGTTGGTCTGCGGCGCACTTGCAAAGAAGGCAGCGCCTGGCACGAAGGCAACACCACGCTCGATCGCACGCGGCAAGAGCGCCATGGCGTCGATGCCTGCGGGCAGGGTCAACCACACGAACATGCCGCCGGCCGGCCGCGTCCAGTTGACGTAGGCGGGCATGTGCTCGGAAAGCGCATCCAGCATCACCTGGCACTGCTGCGAGTAAAGCGCGCGCACTCGGGGCAGGTGCGAATCCAGCACGCCTGACTGCAAGGCGTGCAGCACCGCGTGTTGGGTGAGGTTTGCCGTGTGCAGATCCGTGGCCTGCTTGATGCGAGCCAGCAGTTCGATACAACTGCGTGGCCCGATCACCGCGCCCAGGCGCAGCCCCGGTGCCAGAACCTTCGACATCGACGTCACACGGATGGTCCGCTCCGGCGCATACGCGCGCAGGCTTGGCGCTGGTGCCTCGCGATACCACAGTGCGCCATAGGGGTCGTCTTCGACCAGCCACAGGTCATGGCGGCGCGCGGCTTGCGCCAGCGCGGAGCGGCGCGCGTGATCGAGCGTGCGTCCGGTCGGGTTCTGGAACGTCGGCATCACGTAAGCAAGGCTGGCACCATCAGCGAGCCTGGCGTTCAACGCGTCCGGCAGCAAGCCGGCGTCGTCGCCAGGCAGTACGCGCATTTGCGGCCCGTACAGCGCGAAGGCCTGCAGGGCGCCAACGTAAGTGGGCGACTCCACAAGCAGCGGCACATCAACCTCGACGAGCGCCTTGCCAATCAGGTCCAGCGCCTGCTGGCTACCTGCAACGATCAGCACCTCGTCCGCGCTGGTCGCGACGCCGCTGGCGGACTCCCGCGCCGCAACCCATTCCCGCAGGCCGGCTTCGCCCTCCGTTGGGCCGTACTGCAGAGCGCTGCGCCCGTTCGTTGACAGCACATGGTCAAACGCAGCGCGCAGCGCCTCAATGGGAAAGGCCAGCGGCGAGGGCAGGCCGCCAGCCAGCGAGATCATCTCGGGCTGCTGCGTCAACTTGAGAATCTCGCGAACGATCGAACCACGCGCGAGCATTGCCCGCCGCGCGGGCCGCAATTCGGCCGTTGCAGGAAACTTTTCCTTGGGAACTGCGCTCATCGTTGGCTCCTTCGCCGTTGGCCTTGCATGTCGCTCGGTGACCAATGCAGGCGCGGCGAATCCCGCGTCACGATCCTGCGCACGGAATTGTTCGGTGCTTCGCCGGTCCCCTAGCTGCCGCCGCGTCTTCAATCCATTGCCATCCACAGCGCAGTGGCCGCCAGCAGCGCACCCATCACGAGGTTGAAGGCTCGCAGGCGCTCCCCTTGCCTGAGCCAGGCCTGCAGTGCTGCTCCCAGCGCGGCCCACAGCACCAGGCTCGAGAACGCCGCCAGCGCGTAGACCACCACGATGACGCTGGTACGGGCCACATTGGCACCTTGTGCCATGAAGGTGGCCGCGGTGGCGGCAGCGAGCATCCACGCCTTGGGGTTGGCGTACTGGAACGCGGCCGACTGCCAGAACGTCAGCGGGCGGGCAAGCCTGCGGTCGCCGAGCGAGCTGGCACGCCCGATGAGCCAGGCGATGTAGAGCAGGTAGGCGATGCCGAGCCACTTGATGACCTGCGCTAGCACGGGGTGCGCAATCAGCACAGCCGCCACGCCGAGGCTGCCAGCTACCAGCATCGATGAAAAGCCCAGCGGCACGCCGAGCATGTGCGGTACCGCGGCGCGAAAGCCGTGGTTGGCGGCCGTGACGGTGGCGATCGTGTTGTTCGGCCCCGGCGTGAACGAGCCGGCAACGGCCAGTGTGATCAGCGCAAGAAGCTGGTCCAGGGGCATCGGGGTTGAAGATCCCGGCGCGAAGATCGGGGGCGGAGACCGCGGCTAAAGGCGCGTCAGGCGACAGCCCGCAAGGGCACAGCAGGCGCTTGTGCGAACGATTCACCGCCGAGCACGCGCACCAGCAGATCCGTGTCGACATTGCCGCCAGTCAGCGGCAATCCGATCTTCTTGCCGGCCAGTTGCGCGCGCTCCAGATACGCGGCCGCGAAGGCAGCGGCTGCGGCACCTTCGGCCACGTTGCTGGTGGTGGCGTAGATCATCCTCATGGCGTCGGCGACCTGGGCGTCGGTCACGCGCACGATGCGCTCAACGTGCGCGCGAATGATCTCGAACGACTCCGGGTCCGGGCTGCGGCAGGCCAGGCCGTCGGCCAGTTGGGTCGACACATCGGCCTGGATCAGCCGGCCCGCCTCGAGTGACAGCGCATAGCAGGGCGCGTGGTCGGAGACCACGCCGATGATGCGGGTGCGCGGCGCATAGGCGTTGCGGGCCGCCACACAGGCGTTGATGCCCGAGCCCTGGCCGATCGGCACATAGACGCAATCAAGGTCAGGTGCGGCGTGAAAGAGCTCGGCCCAGTAGGTGGCGACACCGCGCACGAGATCGGTGTGGAACGACGGCACGTAGTGCAGGCCGCGCTCCGCGGCCACCCGCGCAGCTTCTTCGCGCGCGGCCTGAAAATCGTGGCCGTGCTCGACCAGCTGGGCGCCCAACGTGCGCATCGACTCGTTCTTCTTGGTCGAGTTGCCGTGCGGCACATAGATGAGGCAGGGCAGACCGGTGCGCGCTGCCGCTAGCGCCATCGACTGCCCGTGATTGCCGCGCGTGGCGCCGATCACGCCAAAGCATTTCGAATCCCGTGCCAGCTGCTCGAAGTAGACGAGGCCGCCGCGCACCTTGAAGGCGCCCGTCACCGCATGGTTCTCGTGCTTGACCCACACCTCGGCTCCGAGCTGCGCCGACAGTTGCGGCCACACACGCTCGGGCGTGGCCGGCATCGCCGCGTAGACGATGCGGGCGGCGGACTCGATGGCGCTGGCGTCTGGGAGCATGGTGTGTTGTTGTTTTGTCGGGTCTGGGACAGCCTCGACTGTAGCTGCGAGTGGCAGTACAGTGCCAGTACAGTTAGTTCGATTCTGCAGGCCACTGGCCTGCAATTTCCGCCAGTACAGTTACTGCGCGAACCCCAACGCTGTCACCAGCCCCGAGCCCGGCATGAACGATCGTCCATCCACCCAGTTCAACACGCCGCCGCTGCTGCCCGGTGCCGAGCGGCTGCTGTCAGACCAGATCGCCAGTTGGCTGCGGCTGCGTATTGACGAGCATGCTCTCAAGCCGGGCACCCGGCTGCCATCGATCCGCGAGTTTGCTGCCGACAAGGGCGTGAGCCGCTCGACCGTGGTCGAAGCGTATGACCGCCTGATCGCGGCGGGCCTAGTCGAGTCGCGGCGCGGCGCCGGGTTCTATGTGCGCGCGCGCCGCGGCGTGCAGGCCGCGCGGCCGCGCGCCAGCGCTGCCACGCCCTCGCATCTGGACGTGGTGTGGCTGCTGCGCGCCATGCTCAAGCAGGCGCCGGTGGGCGATCAGCCGGGCGCGGGACTGCTGCCGGCGCAGTGGCTTGATAGCGAACTCATTGGCGCGGCGGTGCGGGCGGTCGGGCGCAGCGTGGGGCCGGCGCTGTTTGCCTACGGCGAGGCCGAGGGCTATCCGCCGCTGCGGCAGGCGCTGGCGCAGCGGCTGGCGGAGAACGAGATTGGCGCCGGACCGCACCAGATCGTGACCACCCATGGCGTAACGCACGGCATCGATCTGGTGGCGCGCCATCTGATCGAGCCCGGTGACACCGTGTTCGTCGAGGACCCGGCGTGGTTCGTGATGTTCGGCCGCTTTGCAGCCTTTGGTGCCAAGGTCGTCGGCGTGCCGCGCCTGGCCGACGGGCCCGATACGGCCGTGCTTGCCAACCTGCTGACGCGCCACCAACCGAAGCTCTTTGTCGTCGGCAGCGTGCTGCACAACCCGACCAGCACCTCGATCAGCGCGGCCTGCGCGCACCGTCTGCTCAAGCTGGCCGATGAGTACGGCTTCACCATCGTCGAGGACGATGTGTACGGCGATCTCGCGCCCGGCCGGGCGCTGCGGCTGGCCAGTCTCGACCAGCTGCGGCGCGTGATCTACCTCGGCGGAGTTTCCAAGACGCTGGCGGCCAATCTGCGCGTGGGCTATGTGGCCGCTGATCCGGACACCGCGGCCAAGCTGGCGGATCTCAAGATGCTCACTGGGCTCACGACGCCCGAACTCACGGAGCGCGTGGTCGCGCGCGTGCTTGCCGAAGGCCAGTACCGGCGCCATCTGGAACGGCTGCGCGGCAAGCTCGATGCGGCGCGTGACCGCACCGCGCGCGCGCTCGAAAAGCTTGGCGTGCGCTTGTTCACCGAGCCGGTCGCGGGGATATTCCTGTGGGGCGATTTTGGCCGCGACACCAATGCGATCGCTGCCTTGGGTGCACAACAGGATGTGCTGTGCGCCCCAGGCAGCCTGTTCTCGCCAACGCAGCTGCCAAGCACCTGGATGCGCGTGTCCGCCGCGACCGCGCAGAATCCGGCGGCGCTGCGCTTCCTGCAGCAGGCCCTGGAGCGCTAGTCGCACTCCAGGGCGTTGCATCACTTGCCGGCGCGCGAGCTCACGTCGCTGTAATTGCCCACGCTGCCGTGGCCGCCGGCAAAGCGCTCTGGCGCGATGCCCGCCTTCTGCACGCCCGTCACGATCGAGGCCTGTCCGGCGTTGAGCTTCTCGCCAAGCTGGTCGCGGCCAGGACTCCACAGGTCCGTGACGAAGCCCGCCTTTACGTCTTCGACGAAGCCGATCAGTGCGCCGGCCGAGTGCGGATTGTCGATGAATATGGCTTGCACGCGGCGGCTGCCATCGGTGAACACCATGCGGTCCTTGACCTCGGTGACCTGCAGCTTGGCAATGGGCTTCGCACCAAAGGTGCTTTGCGAGTGATCGGCCTCCAGCCGCTGGCGCATGTGCGCGCCAACACCGTCGCCGACGACCACGTTGGCACCCGCCGCGGCATAGGCCCGTGTACCGCCC
>JBIIZX010000206.1:0-6289 GCA_044346055.1 Burkholderiaceae bacterium
TCGTTCCACGTCAATTGATCCTCTCCGCTTCCCGCTTGCCGACCTCTGTCAGCGCCCATTTGCCCCGGTACTTTTTGACCAGTCTGTCGGCCTCAAGGGCAGCCATCAGGCGCGACACCTTGGACTTAGCTTTGTCGGAGTCCCACCCAGAATCGCGCGCCCACGAAGCAAAACTGCCTTGCGCGTTCATGCGCATGGCGTACAGGAGCTTGTTTTCGTCGTGCTCGCGCTGCTTCGTCAGGCCCGCTTCGTCACTGTCGGAAAGCAGCACGGCTACCGGCGGGCGAATTGGTCGGCCTCTGTCGTCAACGATGCCAACGTCCTGCGGCTCCAGCTTGAAAACGATCGGGTCAAAGCTAGGCCCGCGCAACTTGTTGTAGTGCAGGGTTATGACCTCGCCGTCGTCCCAGACGGTCAGGTTTGCGTCAAGCTCATTCAGGAACGCACCGCCGCCGCGTGGCAGCAGGTTGTCGCGCGATGCGTTCTTGACCGGGTGACAGTTCACGATGACCGACGGCCGCCCGGGAAGCTCCGTCAGCTTGCGCAGGTCAATTGCATGCTGGCGCGCTTGGACGTTGTCGTTTTCGTCCTGATACGAAAAGAACGATGCCGACGTATCGACGACGACAAGGTCAAGGTTCCCTATCTTTTCCGCCTTCAGGCTCTCCGCGATTGCGGCCAAGGGGCCAGCGACCGGGCGCACTATCAGCGATGCTGCCAGCACCTCGTCCGGCACGCGCCAGCGCTTCACCGCGCCCCGCAACTGAAGGGCCGCGTTGGGCGGGTTCTCTCCGATCAGCATCAGCACCCGCAACGGCTCGACACTGATAGGCCCATCCTCTGCGCCTTTCAGCGAGCAAGCCACTAGGTAGTTAGCGACCGTCGTTTTGCCGTGCCCCGTCAGTCCGGTTAACCCGATAACGTGTTGATATTGGGCAAGCGGCCTTATTGCGTACTTGGGCGGCGGAATTGATGCCAGGAAGGCAAGGCCATTCATTAGCGGTCCAGCCTCGACCGGCTCGACGCCGGCTCTCGGCCGGTATGGCTTGGCGCCCTCAAAAAGCCGCTTCACGTCGGCGGCGCTCATGTAGCAACCAAGTCGTTAACGTCCTGCCCAGGCTGCTCCGGCATGGCGATGCGCACCTCGCGGCCAGCGGCAGACCATCGCGCCGCGCATTGACCGGCGGCATTGATTCCCGCGTCGTCATGGTCGGCGACAATTGTCAGCGACTCGACGCCGGGCAGCGCGGCCAGGCCGGCAAGGTTGCCCGCATCAATGGCAGCCCATACCGGCACGAAGGCGTGCGCGGCAGACAAGGCAGTCTCAAGACCTTCGGCCAGGCATAGGCCCGTCGTTACCGCTTCATCCGGCCACAGTCGGCACACGGCACCGGCCTTGCGATGCCGCGGCAGCAGCAGGCGCGCGGGCTCCGCCTCGGTCTTGCCGAGTCCGTCCGGTCGGAGAAAAGTGAAGTGCAGCGACCGCGCCTCGCCTGTCTCGGCATCGGTCAACAGTGCAACCAATGCCGGCCGCTCGGTCTTGGTCGGCCAGTGCCAGGCGGCCGGATGGAATCTCAGATCGCCATCAGCCGGCGGGACCACACAAGCGCGGTGTTGCAGGTAGGTTTCGCCCACAGTGCCGGCCAATGGCTTGCGGGCTTGCCAGAACGCCCGCCATCGCATCGAAAGCGTTTCCGCGACTGGTTGCACCTTCGGCATGGCGATAGGCGCCCCTGTGCGCTCCGTGGCAGTGAATCCGCACCGAAAGCAATGCCCAACAACTCCGCGGTCATCCCGAGTCGCGCCGAAAGTTCGGTCTTTGTCGCTGCGGCCGCAGTTCCCGCACGTCAGGCGAGCGCGCGGACGGCCGTCTAGTAGCCGCGCAAGGTTCATCGCGGCCGACCTTCAAGCGTGCGTTGAATCGCGGCAAGAAAGGCGCGGCGCTCGTCGGCCGGGCAGACGGTCAGCGCCCGCTGAAGCTCATTGCCGTCGCCCAAAATGCCGCGCAGCACGGTCAAGAATTGCACGGCCCGTTGCTCGCCACGGATGGCGGACAAGGCTTCGATAGCGACGCTCATTCGCCGCCCCGCACGAATTGCTCAATGTCCGAGCGGCGCCAGAACGTGCAGCCGCCGCGCCGCACTGGCGCAGGCGCTTTTCCTGCCCTGACCCACAGCCACCACGTGGAAGGCGCTATGTCGATGTAACCAGGCCAGCCTCGCTTGCGATCGCGCAGCACCCCGCCGGACTCGCTGTGCTGCCTGATGAGTGCGTCGTACTTTTCCATCTGCCTTCGGCTCCTGCCGTATGCACGCACTCAAAAGCGAGCGCGTCCGATGGCGAGAATTTATTGGGGCGGATGCGTAGCGCCGGGCGTTTTAGCGCCCAAACTGATGCAGCACCGTTACGGCGCTAAAGACTTCTTCAACTGCGCGCCGGTGCTGAAGACTTTGCGCCCTTGGCGTACTCGCGGATGCGCAGGTGCACGGTGCTAACGGGCACGCCGAATTCCCCTGCGGCGGCCTTTGCCCAACCGTGCAGCGTGTCGTAGTCCTTGAAATAGCGAGCCTTAAATGCAGCCACCGCAGCCGGGGGAGCGCGCCTCTTTCTCTTTTCAGCCGACTTGTTTGTGGCTTTTTCAGCGGCGCTGCGCTGAGCGGCGGAAAGCGTCCTAACGTCTGCGCGGGTTGCATTACGGGCGTTGTCCACAAGGCCCAGGGCGTACAAGACAGCCTCTTCCTTGCTCTCGCGCTCCAGAATCAGAGCAGCCCACTTACTGGCACTCGATTCGCTCAATCCTTTGACCTGCCGTTGCAGAAGGTCGCGGATTCTTGATTCTGTGCTGCGCCTATCCCTCCACTGCAACATGCCGCGCAGCGTGGCGATCGACTCTGGAGAAAGCTGGTTTACTTGTAGCGGCGTCAGTGCCATTGCGCGCCCCCTCAGGCGCCCTTGTGAGGGAGCCGCGCCAGCCGGGCAAGGGAACCCGGTTTTCGCCCCGTCGGGCTAGGCGCGGCATAAAGAGTGCTACGCGGCCCGATGCAGGGCCACAGGCTCCGCAGGCTGCAAGCGGTCGATATGGTCGTTAAGCAGGGTCAGCCAGCGCGCCCGCTCGCCCGTCAGGTGCGCCATGTTGAGGTAGGTACGCGGCACCTTCGGCAGCTTGTGCGCGAGGATCTCTTCGCCAATCTCGAACGGGCAACCGATGGCCGCGAGCATCTGCCGCGCAGTCCTGCGCAGGTCATGCGGTGCCCACCCCGACACCGGGCAAATGCGTTTCTTCGCGTATGCCTCGTTCGTGCTCCGTCCCGAGTGCGCGTAGACCTCCACACCTAGAACTTTCTGGTCAATGGCGCCGCGCCTGCCAGCAAACAGGAAGCCGCCGCCGTCAGGGATGCGCGACAACACAATGTCGCGCGCACGGCCCACCAGCGGCACGCTATGCGCCTGCTTTGCCTTCATGCGCTCGATCGGGATATCTAGCCACAGCACTCCGTCGCGCTGCTGCAGCTCGCTCGAGTGAATGCCGCAGACCTCGCCCGACCGCAAGCCGGTGCGCATCACCAATTCAAGCGCATCAGCCACAGTGCGCGAGTACGCGCCCGGTGTGCGCATCCATCGAAGCAGGCGCGCGGCTTCATCGTCCGTCAGGTATCGCTCGCGCGGCTTGAAGGTAAACGTGCCGCCTAGCTGCTTTCCCGCGAATGGGTTCTCGGTTGCGATGCCATCAAGCACGCCGTTGGCCTTCGCAAACTCCCACGCCCCGCGCAACTCTTGCCGAGTCATGTACGCAACGCGCGGCACCCGTTCGCCATTGCGGCCAGCCAAGACGGCCTTGATTAGCTCTGCTGCGCGTTTCCTCGTGAAGTCAGCAATTGGCACTGGTCGCACCTTCTCGATCGCTGGCGCGTTCAACAGCCGGCTCACTTCAGCTGCGCCCTTCGGCTTGCGCTTACTGTCGATGACTTCGCTTAGGTAATCATCGATCAACCGGCCCAGCGTCAGCGCTTTTTGCTCGCGCTCCTTCACGGCCGCGACCTTCGCGGCCGCACGCTTGGCCTTGACGGTAGCCACCGGGTCGCCGCGTTCCGGGTCGTCGCGTTCAACCTTCAACCGCTGCCACACCTTTGCCGCCTCGGCCCAGGTGATGCCCGGAAATTCGCCCAGCTTCACCTGCCGCAGTCCACCAAGCGAGCGATAGCGGAATTGCCAGATGCGACGCTCGCCCGAGCGCACTAGCCGCAGGCCGGGCCGCGCCGGGTCGGTCATGATCTTGGCCTTGCTGCGCTCAATCGACTTCGCCGACGTAATAGGCGTGGTCGGTGTAGCTTTTCCGGTTAGGGGCATCGAAAAGTCCTTTAGGGAGGGCGCGAGTTACACCAAAACTATACCGGGAGCGCTGCATAGCGGCGCACTGAATCGGACAACATTGGATCGGGATGCAATGACGGTGAATCCGCAAGGTACTGATGTAGCGAGGGGAAACGGCCCTACGGGTGCACTAAGTGCCGGAATCGAAAGGGAATCGATTTCCGCTCACACGCCGATGATGCAGCAGTACCTGCGCATCAAGGCGGAGCACCCGCGCGTGCTGCTGTTCTATCGGATGGGGGATTTTTACGAGCTGTTTTACGAGGACGCCGAGCGCGCCTCCAGGCTCATCAACATCACGCTCACCAAGCGCGGCACCTCGGCAGGCGCGCCGATTCCGATGGCGGGCGTGCCGGTGGTGTCGGTCGAGCAGTATCTGGCGCGGCTCGTGAAGCTCGGTGAGTCGGTGGCCATTTGCGAGCAGATCGGCGATCCGGCCACCAGCAAGGGGCCAGTGGAGCGCAAGGTCGTGCGCATTGTCACGCCCGGCACGCTGACCGACACGAGCCTTCTGAGCGCCAAGGCCGACGCAGCGCTGGCGGCAGTCACCATGGACGTGAAGCGCGGCTGCGCGGGTATTGCCTGGCTGGTGCTTTCCAGTGGCGACCTGCGCGTGACAAGCACGCCGCGCGCGCGGCTCGCCTCCGAGCTGGCCCGCATTGCGCCGTCAGAGCTGCTGGTGGCCGATGAGCAGCGCGGCCTGGTGCCGTCGATCGACGGCATTGTGCAGATGGTCCCCGACTGGCACTTCGATGCCGCGCGTGGCGGGCAGTTACTGCGCCAGCAGCTCGATGTGGCCACGCTGCAGGCCTTTGGCGTCGACGAGCAGCCCGAGCTGCTGGCAGCCTGCGCGGCGCTCCTCACCTATGCACAACAGACACAGTCCGAGCAGCTGGCTCATGTCACCTCCCTGAAGGTCGAGCACGAATCCGACTTTGTCGTGCTCGACGCGGTGACGCGGCGCAATCTTGAACTGACCGAGCCGTTGCGCGACGAAAATGGCCCGACGCTTTTCAAGCTGCTCGATCACTGCACCACCGGCATGGGCAGCCGCCGCCTGCGCCACTGGCTGCACCACCCGCTGCGCTCTGCTGAAGCAGCGCGCCAACGTCATGGGCTGATTGGCATGCTGCTGGAGTGCGAGCGCGAGCAGCGCGTGCTCGACGCCCTGCGCCACGTGCCGGATCTGGATCGCATCGCGGCGCGCATCGCGCTTAAAAGCGTGCGGCCGCGCGAGCTGGCCGCGCTGCGCGATGCGCTGCCGCGTATTGCCCAGGCCGCCGCCCTCGCCGCCGAGTTGCGCGGCCCGCTGGCCGAGTCCCTGTGGGCGCAGCTGCAACCGCCGGCCGGACTGCACGCGCTGCTGGCGCAACGCCTGCTGCCGGAGCCCGCCACCGCCGCGCGTGATGGCGACGTGATGGCGGCGGGTGTGGATGCCGCGCTCGATGAGTTGCGCCAATTGCGCGACAACGCCGGCGCCTTTCTGGTCGAGCTGGAAGCACGCGAGCGCGAGCGCACGGGCATCAGCAACCTGCGCGTCGAGTACAACCGGGTGCACGGCTTCTACATTGAAGTCACGCAGGGCCAGCTCGACAAGGTGCCCGAGGACTATCGGCGCCGGCAAACGCTGAAGATCGCCGAGCGCTACATCACACCGGAGCTGAAGGCCTTTGAAGACAAGGCGCTGTCAGCGCAGGAGCGCGCGCGCAACCGCGAGCGTGAGCTGTACGACGTGCTGCTGGCCGAGCTTGCCGCACACGTGGCGCCGCTGTTGCGCTGTGCCGATGCGGTGGCAAGCATGGATGCACTGGCCGCACTGGCCCAGCATGCGCGCGCCGCGCGTTGGGTAGCGCCGGCGCTGGGCGAGGCGGCGGGCATCGAACTCGTTGGCGTGCGCCACGCGGTGGTCGAGGGCCAG
>JBIIZX010000207.1:0-6277 GCA_044346055.1 Burkholderiaceae bacterium
ACCCGGAGCGCCGCTACAACGCCTATCCCTTCGAGCTCTCGGGCGGCATGTGCCAGCGCGTGATGATCGCCATCGCGCTGGCCTGCCGGCCGCAGCTCCTGATCGCCGATGAGCCGACCACGGGACTCGATGTCACCACGCAGGCCGCCGTCATGGA
The DNA here is from genome assembly GCA_044346055.1 of Burkholderiaceae bacterium. Taxonomy (GTDB): domain Bacteria; phylum Pseudomonadota; class Gammaproteobacteria; order Burkholderiales; family Burkholderiaceae_F; genus JALHMQ01. The sequence continues at coordinate 158 of JBIIZX010000207.1, forward strand.
CCTCGTGGTGGCACTGGCCCGCGAGCGGCAGATGGCGAGCCTGTTCATCACCCACGACCTCGGGCTGGCTGCCGAGTACTGCGACCGCATCGTGGTCATGCATGCAGGCCACGTGGTGGAGGCGGCACCGGCGGCGGCGCTCTTTGCCGGTGCACGCCATCCGTACTCGGCCAAGCTCATCAGCTCCACGCCGCGCGAAGACACGGTGCTGGCGCGGCTGGCGCCGATTGCCGGCTCGCTGCCCGATCTGCGCCGCAACGACCTGCCGGCCTGCCGCTTTGCCGATCGGTGCGACCGTGCCAGCGACCAGTGCCGCGCCGCCCTGCCGCCGCTGGACCCCGGTGCCACCCACGCCGTTGCCTGCTGGCATCCACTGATCGAGGAGCCCGCCCATGCCGGATGACGTGCTGGTCCAGCCAATGCTCGCCACACCGGCCGCCGTCGCGCCGCTGCTGCGCGCCGAACGCGTGAGCCGCCGCTTTGCGGTGGCCGGCAAGCAGGGCGCCCAGTTGCACGCGGTGGACGATGTGTCGCTGCACATTGGCGCCGGCGAGAGCGTGGGGCTGGTCGGCGAGTCGGGCTGCGGCAAGTCGACGCTCGTGCGCCTGCTCGCGCGGCTGCTTGATACGACCGAAGGCACGATCGCATTCGACGGCCAGGACATCGGCGCCGTGCCCGCCGCGCGCTTTGCCCGGCACGCGCTGCGCAGCAGCGTGCAGATGGTGTTCCAGGACCCGACCGACAGCCTCAATCCGCGCTTCACGGCACGCGAGACGGTTGCCGAGCCACTGCGGCTGCTGCGTGGCCAGTCACACGCCGATGCGCAGCGCCGTGTCGATGAAGTGGCAACACAAGTCGGCCTGCCGCTCGAACTGCTCGGCCGTTTTCCGCATCAACTCTCGGGCGGGCAGAAGGCGCGGGTGGGCATCGCGCGCGCGCTGGCGGTGCAGCCACGTCTGCTGATCCTCGACGAGCCGACCTCGGCGCTCGATGTCTCCGTGCAGGCGGTCGTGCTGCAACTGCTCGACAGGCTGCGGCGCGAGCTGCAGCTGTCCTATCTCTTTGTATCGCACGATTTGAATGTGGTGCGGCTGCTCACCGACCGCGTGGTCGTGATGTACCTGGGCAAGGTCGTCGAGCACGGGCCGGTGGAGCAGGTTCTTGCAGCGCCGCGCCACCCTTACACGCGCGCACTGGTTGCGGCAATCCCGGGCCGCGCGCTGGCCAACGGCGAACGCGTGCGCCTGACCGGTGAGGTGCGCAGTCCGATCAATCCGAGCCCGACGGTGTGCCGCTTCTACGGTCGCTGCCCGAGCGGGCAGTCGCACTGCGCACAGGAGATGCCGGCGCTGCGCGAGGTCGCAGCTGCCCAGTGGTCGGCCTGCCACTTTGACTGAGCAGGCGGCGGCGCTGGATCGTTCAACGCACTGAAGCGCAGAAGCGAAGGCAGCATGGGAAAGGTGATCGCCGTCTCGACCAGGGAACGCCCTCGCAGTGCGCCCGTGAATCTTGCTGCCCAGGTGCATGAGCGCATCAAGGCCGAGATCTTCGAATTCCGCCTGCTGCCCGGCGAGCGCTTTACCGAAGGCGAGATCGCGGCGCGCATGAACGTGTCGCGCACGCCGGTGCGCGAAGCGCTGTTTCGGTTGCAGCAGGAAGGCTATCTGGAGGTGCTGTTTCGCAGCGGCTGGCGCGTGCTGCCGCTGGACTTTGCGCAGCTTGACGAGCTGTACGACGTGCGCATCGTGCTCGAGATGGCCGCCGTACGACGTTTGTGCGAGCAAGCCGAGCGCCCGGCGCTGGATGAGCTGAAGCGCATCTGGCTGGTGCCGTTGGCCGAGCGCGAGACCGATGGACTGACGGTTGCGCGGCTCGATGAGCGCTTTCACGAGGACCTGGTGGCGGCCACCGGCAACCGCGAGATGGCGCGCATCCACGATGACGTGACCGAGCGCATCCGCATCGTGCGGCGACTCGACTTCACTCAGAAGCCGCGTATCGAGGCGACCTACATGGAGCACGGCCGAATCGTGCGCGCGATCGTCCAGCGCAAGGCGGACCAGGCGCAGCTGCTCCTGCGCTCGCATATCGAGGCGAGCAAGGTCGAGGTCCGCAAGATCACATTGCACATGCTGTATGAGGCGCGGCGCACGAATGCCGCACCGGCCGACACCGAGCGCACCAACACGGCCCGCTGAACACCATGGCGGTGCACTGCCGCTGCAGTGCGCGCACCATCAAATTGCTGAGTGAAAACGCCTGTTGTTGCTGCGAAACGATCGTCAGATTCTTGTCGCACAAGTGCTGGTGTTGAACATCACTTACGCAATAACCTCGCAGCAGATACTCCACACCACTGCACAAGGAAGCCTTCAATGAATAACAAGATCAAGACAGTCGCACTGGCTGTCGCATTGGCAAGCGGCAGCGGCGCTGCACTCGCACAGTCATCCATCACCCTCAGTGGTCTGGTCGACGTCAACATCCAAAGCATCGACCAGAAAGGCCCGGGCTATCCGGCCGCTGATCGGGGCTATCGCAACGCGGTGGATTCCAACGGCATGACCACGTCGTGGTGGGGCATCGGCGGCAGCGAGTCCCTGGGCGGCGACCCTGCGCGCCAACTTTGCGCTGCAAGGCTTCTTCCGTCCTGACACGGGTGAAGGCGGCCGCTTTGGCACCACGGACGTCCTGTTCAAGCGCGCTGCATGGGTGGGTCTGGAGAAAACCAGCCTGGGCCGGTTCCAGATCGGTCGCCAGAGCACGCAGTACTTCCTGGCCACGGCTGCGACCAACCCGTTTAGCGACTCGTTCGGCTACTCGCCGATGATCCTCAACACCTTCGGCACCGCGTTCGATCCCAACGCGCTGATCCCGGGTGCGCTCGGCGTGTCCGACCCGCGGCGCAGCTTTATCCTGAACGATAGCGGCTGGAGCAACTCGTTGCAGGTGCTGTCGCCCAACTGGGCCGGGTTTTCGGCGGCCGCAATGTATTCCTGGGCCAGTGGCAGCAACGACCAGGAAGACCCGAGCAACACTGCGCGCGGCAAGTCGTGGAGCGGGCAGTTGTCGTATCGCGCCGGCCCGATCGTGGCCATTGGCGTTTATCAGAACATCAACGTCAACGGCAATTCACCGCCGGCGGCCACGAAGCGCGAACAGACTGCATGGCTGGTCGGCGGTGCCTACGACCTGAAGTTCGTGCGTCTGTTTGCCCAGTACCAAGACATCACCACCGACCTCACGGTGGGCGGCGATGATGACTCGAGCTGGCAGGTTGGTTTCTCGGCGCCCTTTGGCAAGCACAAGGTGCTGGGCTCGTATGTCGAGACCAAGACCGATCCACAGGTTGGCACCGCGCGCTCCGAGACGCGCAAGACCTGGGCGGTGGGCTACGGCTATGACTTCTCGCGCCGCACCGATGGCTACCTCAACTACCTGAGCGACAAGCTGGAAGCGCCGCTGACCAAGGAACGCGTTGTCATCGGCGCGGGCGTGCGGCACCGGTTCTAGTCGCAAATTGGTGAGGGCGGCCCGGCGATGATCGCCGGGCCGGCGGCACGTTGCGGCACACCTTAGCGGCCAAGTCGGCGCAGCCCGGACGTCACTGTCGACGCATGGCTCTCCTCACCGCCACATCATGCCCCGCACACAGGCCGCGCCACAATCGACACCGCACGAAGGTGGCGACTGCAGCCGCCTCACTGCGCTTCGGTAACACCCAGCCGGCGAGCGAAGGCGGTTTTTCGAATCTGCAGGTAGTCGTCGGAGGTGAATCCGTCATGGTCGTGCGCCAGCGGCAACATGTCCTCGACGATCTCTGAAAACGCGTTGGTGGGGAAGATAGCGACGTGCGCGGTGCGAGTGGTCGGCGTCCAGGGCCGTTCAGCCTTGGCGGGCAAGGCAACTCCTGCTTCGATGAACACGCAATACTCGCCGGCATGGAACGCGTCACGCGGCGAGTGGTACTCGGCCACCTCGACGCCGTCGATGATCAAAACCTCGTAGTCATCGACCTTCTTGACGCCATCGATCTTGCGAACCGTGACGAGCTTGCGCATGGCCGGGCTACAGCAGAGGTTGCGGCGCGACTATCCTAGCGGAAGGTGGTACGGAGATCCGACGGAATGAATCGGCTGCCATCGGTGCCGTGACGTTTGTGCAAGCTGCGAAGAACGCACCCCTTGAAGCCGCGCTCTGACGAGCGCAGCGGATCGGCAGGCGCTCGAAATCGACACCATGGAGCGCGCTGTCGCTCAAACGCCTGTAGCTCCGAGCCCGCATGCTGGCCGATGCGTTGTCTGCACTGAGCAGGTCGATGACCGCGGGGCACTCACCCAGGCGCGTGCTGCCCGCGCGTGGCCCAGCCCGTCATGCGTTGCTCGATCTTGGCGAAGATCAGGTACATCGCCATGGCCATCAGGCTGATCACGATCAGGCCGGCGAAGAGCAGCGGCGTCTGCATGGTGGACGAAGCCGACATCATCAGGTAGCCAATGCCCATGTTCGAGGCCACCGTTTCCGACACCACGGTGCCGACAAAGGCCAGCGTGATCGCCACCTTGAGCGAGGCAAAGAAGTAAGGCATGGAGCGCGGCAGGCCGACCTTGAACAGCACGTCGGTGCGACGTGCGCCCAGTGCGCGCAGCACGTCCTCGAGCTCAGGCTCGAGCGTGGCAAGACCCGTGGCGACGTTGACCAGGATCGGAAAGAACGCGAGCAAAAAGGCCGTGAGCATCGCCGGCACGGCGCCGATGCCAAACCACACCACCAGGATCGGCACAACCGCCACCTTGGGGATGGCGTTGAAGCCCACGAGCAGCGGATAAAACGCCTTGTAGAGCACGCGGCTGGAGCCCAGCACAAAGCCGGCAAACAGGCCAAATGCCACCGCGAGCGCAAAGCCCACCATGGTGGTCCAGAACGTCTGCCACGCGTGCATCTTGATCGGCCCAGCAAACTCCCAGGTCGAGGCCAGCACCGCGCTGGGGGTAGGCAGGATGAACGGGCGCACGTCAAAGGCGCGCACCAGACCTTCCCACAGCACGATGAGCACGGTGAGCGCCAGCCAGGGCGCGGCGCGTTCCAGGGTCGAGTCCTTCATGCCGTGCTCCAGTGCATTACATCTTGCGCACGGCGCCGATCTTCTCGCGCAGTTCGTGCACGATTTCGGAGAACGGCTCGGTGTAGGTGACCTCGAGGTCGCGCGGGCGCGGCAGGCTGATTTCCTTGCGCATCAAGATGCGCCCCGGGCGCTTGCTCATCACATACACCGTGTCGGCCAAAAAGGTGGCCTCGCGCAAATCGTGCGTGACCAGCACCACGTTGAAGGGCGCTTCGGTCCAGAGGTCGCGCAAGATGCACCACAGCTCTTCGCGCGTGAACGCATCGAGCGCGCCAAACGGCTCGTCCAACATCAGCAGCTTGGGCTGGTGCACCAGCGCGCGGCAGATGCTGGCCCGCTGCTGCATGCCACCCGACAGCTGCCACGGAAATTTGTCCTCGTAGCCCGTGAGCCCCACGGTCTTCAGCAGTGTGCGCGCGCGCTCCACGTACTCGGCCCGCTTTTGCTTGAAGGTGGAGCGATACGGCTCAACGATCTCCAGCGGCAACAACACGTTGTCGATGGTGGTGCGCCAGGGCAGCAGCGTGGCGTTCTGGAAGGCCATGCCGACGATCTTCAGCGGCCCGGCCACCTCGCGCCCGTCGACTATCACCGTACCCTGGGTGGGCGGCTTCAGCCCGGTGGTGAGCTTCATGAAGGTCGACTTGCCGCAGCCCGACGGCCCGACGATCGCCGCAAATTCATTGCGGCGCAGCTTCAGCGTGATGTCCTCGACCGCAAAGCTCTCGTCCTGCCCGTAGCGCAGGAACACGTTCTCGAACTCGATGAACGCGTCGGAGTGGCCAGGCTCGCCGTGCGTCATTGTTGTCGTGGGGTCGAGGACGGCGGCCATCGTGTTTTCGGCACGGGCAAGTTGTTGTGTCATGCCCGCGAAAGCGGGCATCCAGTTCGATTCGGCTCACAAGTGGGTTCCCGCTTGCGCGGGAACGACACCGCAGCCGGGCGCTCCTAGATCTTCCGATCCGCCGCCGGCGGCATGAAGATCGGGTTGAACA
>JBIIZX010000208.1:0-6273 GCA_044346055.1 Burkholderiaceae bacterium
CGAACTTGGTGCCGGTGAGTTGCAGGTTGTCGCGCAGCGCCCACAGCAGTGGCGTGCTGGGATCGGCGTCAACAGTGACGCTGCGCCCGTTGATGTTCAACTGGGTCATGTCGGCTCCAGGGGCAATCAGACAGGGTGCGCGCGCCAGGGGCTGCGCGCGACGAAGAAAGGCGAAGGGCGGAAGTTAGCAGGCCGGCGTGGCGCGCCCGCGACGCAGCGTGGCGCTTCGGCGGCGTTGACGTGCGGCTAACCGTGCGCCGTCGTTGCTGCTTGTTGCTTGTTGCTTGCTGCTTGCGACTTGTGGCTTGCAGCTCTATGCGTTGACGTTGACCACCACGCGGCCTCGGACCTGGCCCGCCAGGATCTCGCGCGCCACGTCTAGCGCGCCGGCAAGCGGCACTTCACGCGTCATGGCTTCGAGCTTGCTGCGGTCCAACTCGGCAGCGAGCCGTTGCCACGCTACCTGCCGGCGCGGCAGCGGACACATGACCGAGTCCACGCCCGCCAGCGTGACTCCGCGCAGGATGAACGGTGCCACTGAGCCCGGAAAGTCCATGCCCTGGGCCAACCCGCAGGCGGCCACGGTGCCGCCATACCGCATCTGCGCGCAGGCGTTGGCCAGCGTATGCGAGCCCACGGAGTCAACCACCGCGGCCCAGCGCTCCTTTTGCAGCGGCTTTCCGGGGGCGGACAGTTGCGCGCGATCGATGATCTCGGCGGCACCGAGCGCACGCAGGTACTCTGCCTCGCTCGCCTTGCCGGTGGAGGCGACCACCTTGTGCCCGCGTTGCGCCAGCAGGACCACGGCCACCGAGCCCACGCCCCCTGTCGCGCCTGTGACCAGCACTTCACCGGCACCCGGCTGCACACCACGGTCCTCCAGCGCCATGACGCACAGCATGGCCGTGTAGCCGGCGGTGCCAATGGCCATCGCCTGCCGCGTCGTCATGCCTTGCGGCAGCCGCACCAGCCACTCGGACTTGAAGCGTGCCTGCTGTGCCAGGCCGCCCCAGTGGCCTTCGCCCAGGCCAAAGCCGTTCAGGATGACTTTGTCGCCAGGCTTGAACTGCGCGTCATCGCTGGCGGTGACGGTACCGGCGGCATCGATGCCAGGCACCATCGGCCACTTGCGCACCACCGGGGTCTTGTTGGTGATGGCGAGGCCGTCCTTGTAGTTGATGGTGGAGTAGTCGACGGCAATGGTGACGTTGGCCTGTGCGGTGGCCTCGCGCAGTTCAGCCTCACTGACGTCGCGCAGTTGCGCGTTGAATGGCTCATTGGTCAGGACCAGTGCATGCATGGAAGACACCTCAGAGGTAAGCGGCAAGCGCGATCAGCAGGGCAAGCATGACGCCAAGCGTGAGCTGTGTGCGCAGGCCCAGATACCAGGCCGGCACGTTGGGATAGTTACGCAGAAGTGCGCTGTCCATCAGGCGGCAAATTGCAAAGTCGCCGAGCAGCACCACGATGATGAGCCAGGGCCGCAACCCACCTGCAGCGAGCAGCAGCGCCAGCCAGCCGAGCAGGGCGGGCGTGACGCCCCACCCCAGGCCGTTCCAGGCCTGTGCCTTGGTCATCTTGGGCGTGAGCAGTGTCAGGCCCCAGTGCACGGCACCGAGAAACGACAGGATCACCGCGCCATAGCCCACCAGCGCGATCAGCAAGAACCGGGATGCAGCCCCGCCAAGCGGCAGGAAGGCTGCCACCGCGAGCAGATAGAACGGCACCATGCCAAAGTTGCCGAGCATTCGGCCCACGCGTTGTTCGATCAGTTTGGACATCGGTGGCGGCAGGCGGTTGGCGGTGGCGCGGCTAAGTTGCGGCCGGTCCAGGCACTGTGCGACAGGCCTCGGTGAGTGGCCGGGTCGCATGGAGGAGACAGGGCCGGCAAGCGTGGCGCAGTGTAGCGATCGGCCTGCGGCCAGCGGTGGCACAATCGACCGTCACGGTTGTCGTCACAGCTTTCAAGGCGGTTCTTCCCGGGTCGCCTGGTTCAATCCTCGTCCAATAGCGACGCCGTCGACGGATCTCGTGGCATCGACCATCATACCGCTCCGGCAATCCGCCGTCGAACCGTCGCTCAAGCAGGCGGCTTTCGACCATCTGCCTGTGCCCGCGCTCTGCCTCAATGCGTCCGGCCAAGTGCTCGCCGCCAATGCGGCCGCGCTGCGCGAGCGCAATGGCGGCGATATGGTGGGAAAACATCTGTCGGAGATCGTGGCCTACTCGCCGCGCCATGCCGCGCGCCGCTGGGCGCGGCTGTGGATGCGGCTGCAGGCGCAAGGCCAGGTGCATCTGATCGCCCATGTGCCGCTGGCCGATGGCCGCCGTCCGGCGCTTGCAATCGACGCGCAACTCATGCGCTTCGAGCAGGACAGCGTGGCAGCCCTTCTGCTGCACGATGTGAGCGAACGCCATCTGGCCCAACGCGAGCAGAAGCGCCAGCAGGCCCGGCTCATCGCCTTGCTCGGTGCCGCCGACGGTCTCGCCGTGCTGATCGGCGCGGACCGCCGCGTGGCCGCCGTGCATGCCTTCTCGGCACTGCCGCAGGATCTGGCGTTGACCGACGTGCTCGGCGTTCCATTCGAGTTGCTGCTAGATGAGCCCTCTTCGGCCGAGTTCTTGGCGGCGATCGAAGGCAGCGCCAGTGACCAGGCCTCGTTTCTCTGGCGGCTGCGGCCTCGGGGCACTGGCGCCGGGGCGGCCTCGGCCACGGGCGCCAACGCCGGTCGCTGGTTGTCGGTCACGCTGCTGGACCGGCGCAGCCATCCGCTGATCCGATCGATCGTCCTGCACGCGCGCGATGCCACTGCGCTGCTGGAAGCGCGTGCCTTGGCCGAGCGGCTCGAGCGCCGCATGCGCGCGTTTGCCGATAGCACCTCCGACGTGCTCATGCTGCTCGATGCCGAAGGGCAGGTGCGCTACCAGGCGCCTGCGATCCGCCAGTCGCTCGGCATTGCGCCCGAGGCCACGCTCGGCCAACCCGCGCTGGCGCTGGTGCTGGCAGAGGATCGGCCGCGCCTTCGCGCGACCATTGAGTCGGCGGCGCTGGACAACACACCGCGCGCGCATCACTGCCTGGTGCGCGTGCCCACGCCCGGCGGCGGCATGCGGCGGCTGTGGCTGGCCGTGAACAACTACCAGAAGGAGCCGTCGATCGGCGGACTGCTGGCCAGTGGTCACGATGTGACGCGGGTGCTGCGCGATGCTGGCTCCGACGCCAGCACCCACGGCAGCGACGCGGAGCGCCGGCTGGAGTTTCGTGAGCGGCTGCTTGAGCTGGCAATGCAGACGCGTGGCGAGTTCACGCAATCATTGTCGCGGCTGCTGCGCACCACCGCGGGCACGCTCGATGTCACGGCTGCGAGCTTCTGGCGGCTTGACCCGACCACCCGGCGGCTGCAGTGCGAGGCCTGGTTCGACGCAAATAGCGAGCGCTTTGCACGCGAGTGGATTGGCATCGAGCGCGCGCCGGGCGTCGGCGCGACGGATGTCGAGCGGCTGCTCGAGCGGCAGACGGTGTGCGCCACGGACACACGCTCGCCCCTGCTCGCCACGCGCTATCGCGATGACCCGCGCTGGTTGAGCCTGCAGGCGGCGCTGGAAGTGCCGGTGCTGCTCAGTGGCGATGTCGTGGGTGTGCTGTCGATCCACCACGCGCTGCCGCGCGCCTGGGACGAAGACGAAATCAATTTTTCGGCAACCGCGGCGCTGATGACGGCACTCGCCATGGAAGCCGCGCAGCGCCAGGAGGCCGAAGGCCGCATCGAGCAGCTCGCCTGGTACGACTCGCTCACGGGTCTGCCAAATCGCAATCTGCTGCGCGAGACGATGCGCGACATGATCATGACTGCCGCCAATCGTCGGCGACGTATCGCGGTCATGCTGATCGACCTCGACCGGTTCAAGGATGTGAACGACACCCTCGGGCACCTCGTGGGCGATGCGCTCATCAAATCCGCGGCGGCGATGCTCAAAGACACCGTCGGCACGGTGGGTGTGCTGGCGCGGCTTGGTGGCGACGAGTTCGTGGTGCTCGTCAATGAGTTCGAGCACCGGCAAGAAGTGGCCCTGCTGGCCGCACGCATCGCGCAGGCGCTGCATCGCACCGACTTGGTTCCCAACGTCGATACGCAGGTCTCGGCCTCGATAGGCGTGGCGCTGTTTCCTGAGCACGGTCGCGAGATGAGCACGCTGCTGAAGAACGCCGATGCGGCCATGTATCAGGCCAAGCGCGACGGCCGTAACCAGTTCAGCTTCTTTAACCCGATCCGCTATGAGCGCGCGACACGCGAGGTGCAACTTGGCATCCAGCTGCTCAAGGCGGTGCAGTCCGACAGCGCGCAGTTTGTCGTCTACTACCAGCCGCAGATCGAGATGGCGAGCGGCCGCGTGGTTGGGCTGGAAGCGCTGATCCGCTGGCAGCACCCGACCTTCGGCCTGCTCACGCCCGATCGCTTCATTGGCGTGGCCGAGGTGAGCGGCCTGTCGGAGCGCATCACACGCTGGGTGGTTAACGAGGTCTGTGCGCAGGTCGTGCGCTGGCGCCAGAGCTTGCCCACCTTCGACATTCCAATTGCCGTCAATGTCGCCGGGCGCGAGATGGGCAGCGCGACGTTGCCGATGCTGGTGCGCAGCTGCCTGCAGCGGCACACGGTCGAGCCGCGCATGCTCACGCTGGAGATCACCGAGCGCACGTTGGTGCGTGAGAACGAGATCAACAATGATGTGATGACCGAACTCGCGGCGCTCGGCGTCGGTCTGGTGTTGGATGACTTTGGCACCGGCTACTCGATGCTCGGCTACTTGAAGCGCATGCCCATCCAGGCGCTGAAGATCGACCAGTCTTTCATCGAGGGCATTCCGGAAGATCCGGATAGCCGCGCGATCGTCCACGCCATGCTCGCCGTGGCGCGGCACTTCAAGCTCAAGGTCGTGGCCGAGGGCATCGAGTCGGCCGAACAGGGCGAGTACCTGCGCTCGATCGGCTGTGAGTACGCGCAAGGCTACTTTTACGCGCGGCCGCTTCCCGCCCAGACGATTCTCGACCACGTCCATCGCGATCAGCCGGCGGCCTGATCTGCTGGCGCTGACCGGTTACGGACCACAGTCGATTCGTCGTGCACGCTGAGTACGCGGCCTGTGTTGCGCGCCCTATGATCGACGGCATCCATCACGACTCAGGAGGCAGGCATGCAGTACACCAACATCCTCGTGGAGCGGCGCGATCGCGTCGGGCTCATCACGCTCAATCGGCCCAAGGCGCTGAATGCGCTCAACGACACCCTCATGGACGAGTTGGGCCACGCACTGCTTGCGTTCGATGCCGATGCCGAGGTCGGCGCGATGGTCGTGACCGGCAGCGACAAGGCGTTTGCCGCCGGCGCCGACATTGCTGCAATGAAGGACTGGTCCTACATGGACGTATTCAAGAGCGAGTTCATCACCCGCAACTGGGAGGCACTCAAGCGTGTGCGCAAGCCTGTCATTGCAGCAGTCTCTGGCTACGCCCTCGGCGGCGGCTGCGAGCTAGCGATGATGTGCGACTTCATAATTGCGTCGGAGAGCGCGCGCTTCGGCCAGCCCGAGATCAAGCTCGGCATCATTCCTGGCGCAGGGGGCACGCAACGGCTGCCGCGCGCGATTGGCAAGGCCAAGGCGATGGACCTTGCCTTGACGGGCAGGCTGATGGATGCCACAGAGGCGGAGCGTTGTGGGCTGGTCGCGCGCGTGGTGCCTAATGAAAAACTGCTGCAGGAAGCACTTGAAGCCGCAACGATCATCGCCAGCTTCTCTACTCCCGCAGTGATGATGGCCAAGGAGGCCGTCAACCGATCCTTCGAAAGCTCTTTGGACGAAGGACTGCTGTTCGAACGACGTATGTTTCATTCGCTGTTCGCAACGACGGATCAGAAGGAAGGCATGAACGCCTTCCTGGAAAAGCGCCCGGCCAGGTTCTCGAACGAATGAGATGCGCGAGTGAACTCACGGCGGGCCTTTCGTTCTAACCATGCCGTGGCAAAGACCTCAAAGACCTTCTAGACGCCACGCAGGGTTAGAGAGGGTCTTCACAGCGGCTTTGAGGGTGTTTGAAGGACTTTTGCCCTCTGGATTTGACAGCCGTTTTTTTAGTCCTCATAATCTCGTTTCTGTGCTGCTTGCGAACGCGTCGCTGCGACAAAAACATAGCGACGCTGCCTCCTAGAAAGTTCGGGACCGGCGCCATGACAGCGTGCTCTTTAAAAAATGAAACAGCCGATAAGTGTGGGCGCT
>JBIIZX010000209.1:0-6203 GCA_044346055.1 Burkholderiaceae bacterium
GCCCAGGTACTCGCCCACCACAGCGCCAACGAAGGCCAGACCCACCGCCGTGTGGAGCGAGGAGAACACCCAACTCATGGCGCTGGGCAGGTAGACGTGCCGCAGCAGCTGCCGCTGCCCCGCACCCAGCATGCGCGCGTTGGCGAGCACCGTCGGGCTCACCTCCTTCACGCCCTGGTAGACGTTGAAAAAGACGATGAAGAACACCAGCGTGAAGCCCAGCGCGACCTTGGAAGCAATGCCCAGACCAAACCAGACCGCAAAAATCGGCGCCAGGATCACGCGCGGCATCGAGTTGGCGGCCTTGATATAGGGATCGAGGATGGCTGCAGCCACCGGCGACAGCGCCAGCCACATGCCCACGGCCAACCCCGCCGCGGTGCCGATTGCAAAGGCAAGCAAGGTTTCCAGCAGCGTGACCCACAAGTGGCCGTAGATGTCGCGCTCCACGATAAACCACTTCCACACCCGCGCCAGGATCTTGACCGGCTCGCCAAAGAAAAATGCCGCCTGCCGGTCGTTCTCGAAGAACAGCGGCGGGATGAGCCCCGGCGTGGTGAGCACGTGCCACAGCCCAAAGACGGCGAGCAGCACGCCGATTTGCCAGTAGCGGATGTTGTTGGCGTTGGGGCGGAACATGGGGAAGGATTGAGGATTCATGATTGAGCAATTAGTGAAACCCTTGCGCCGCCTCTCGCGCACGGGTAGCGAGACGCAATCCTCAATCCTCCAAACTCAATCCTCATCATCACGCCGCCCTCTTCTGCTGCTCGTAGCCCTTGAGCACTTCCTCGCGCAGCACGTCCCAGATGGCCTTGTGCAGGTCGATGAAGCGTGGCGTCACGCGCACCTCGGCCACGTCGCGCGGCCGTGGCAAGTCGATCGCGAACTCGCCAATCGGGTGCGACGCCGGGCCGGCCGACAGGACCACCACCCGGTCGCTCATGGCGATTGCCTCGTCCAGGTCATGGGTGATGAAAAGCACCGCCTTGCGCTTGGCCGCCCACAGCTCGAGCACCTCGTTCTCCATGAGCTGCCGCGTCTGGATGTCGAGTGCTGAAAACGGCTCGTCCATCAAAATGATGTCGGGATCGAGCACCAGCGTCTGCGCCAGCGCGGCGCGCTTGCGCATGCCGCCAGAGAGCTGGTGAGGAAAGCGATCGCCAAAGCCGCCAAGGCCCACGCGCTTGAGCCATTGCTCGCCCTGCTGGCGCGCTTCGCCCATCGACACGCCGCGAAACTCCAACCCTGCGGTGACGTTCTGCAGCGCTGTGCGCCAAGGCATCAGCGCCTCGGTCTGGAACATGTAGCCGGCGCGCGCGTTGATGCCTACCAGCGGCTGGCCGAACACCGCCACCGTGCCACTGGACGGCGCCAGCAGCCCGGCGCTGACGTTCAGCAGCGTGCTCTTGCCGCAGCCAGTCGGCCCGACCACGCTGACGAACTCGCCCGGTGCAACATGCAACGTGACGTCGCGCACCGCCGTGTAGCGCTGGGAACGGTCGTCGCGCGAGACGAACGTGCAAGTGATGTCGTTGAGCGCGAGCGCGGCAGCGGCGCCTTGTTCAGACATGAGGCGTGGATCGTGTGGGCATGGCGAGCAGCTTAGCCCGGAGATCGGGGCGTCGTCGGGCGCGAGCGCGGCACGAGATCGCCTCATTCGCGATGCAACTGCTCGTCCGACAGCCAGGGGATAACGCGAGGCTCGCGAACATGTGCAAGAAGGCAGCACTGCCACCCTCTTGTTACTCAACCGTGTTTGGTCGACCCCGAAACGTGTTTGTTCGACTGCGAAAGCCGCTGTCGCTTGGTCCAACGCCAGGTTGTCGCCTCAGCCCTTGGGGTACTTGGCGAGCGCCTTTTTCACCAGCTCGTTGGTGTAGTTGGCCTTCAGATCGAGCGTGGCTTTTTGCATGGCTTCATCGACGCTGGCCAGCGCCCGCAGCGCGGTCGCCGAGCCCGCTTCCGGAAACAGGCCGTCGGGCGACAGCGCGCCCTTGGCCTTGAGGAATGCATCGACGTAAATGGCGCGGTCGCCGAGCAGAAACGACTCGGGCACCACCTTGATGATCTCGCCCGGGCCGGCCTGCTGGATCCACTTGTTGGCGCGCACGATTGCATTGGTGAGCGCCTGCGCGACATTCGGGTTCTTGTCGAGAAAGCCCTGCGGCGCGTACAGGCAGGCCGCGGGCATCGGCCCGCCAAACACACGCTCGGCCTCGGCCACATCCCGCGTGTCGGACACGATCTTGATGTCGCCGCCACGCTGCAGGATCGTGATGACCGGGTCGAGGTTGGAAATCGCATCGATCTGCCCTGCGCGCATTGCTGCCACCGCACCTTGCGCCGCACCCACCCCGATGATCACCACATCGGCCGGTCGCAGTCCCGCCTTGCCGAGCACGTAGTTGAGCATGATGTTGGTCGACGAACCAGGAGCCGTGACCCCGATCTTCTTGCCATTGAGATCGGCGATGGTCTTGTAATTGGCCATCGTCTTGGTCGACACGCCCAGCACGATCTGCGGCGCGCGCCCCTGCAGCACAAAGGCACGCATCGGCTGGCCCTTGGCCTGCATGTTCAGCGTGTGCTCGAAGGCGCCGCTGACCACGTCCGCGCTGCCACCCACCACCGCCTGCAACGCACGCGCGCCGCCGGCAAAGTCGACGATCTCCACCTCCAGCCCTTCGGCCTGGAAGTACTTCAGCTGCTCAGCAATGGTAAGCGGCAGGTAATACAGCAGGTTCTTGCCGCCGACGGCGATGGTGACCTTCTTGCGCTCGAGCGTCTGGGCCAGAACGGCCGATGGAAGGGTTGCCGCCAGCGGTGCGGCGAGGGTTGCGCCGAGGATGGCGCGGCGATGCTTGAATGCGTGCATGCTGTCTCCGTGTGCATGTGCTCCGGCTCGGTCGGCCGGGTTGTAACGACTAAATCCTGCAGCAGCCCGTCGCGCCGTCGGCGCAACTACACAACGCGGTCGGCCAGCAGTCGTTGTCTGTCTGCTGCGTCATAGCCCAGGGCTGCCAGGATTTCGTCCGTGTGCTCACCGAGCTTTGGCCCGAGCCAGCGCGTCTGCCCAGGTGTCGCCGACAGCTTGGGCGTAACGGCCGGCACCGCCATCGCCGTGCCATCGGGCAGCAAATGCCGCTCGATCATCTGGCGCGCCAGGAACTGCGGATCGCTGAACATGTCGGCCACGCTGTAGATCTTGGACACCGGCACATCAGCAGCGGTGAGGACTGCGAGCGCTGCCCCAATCTCGCGGCCGCTGCACCAGGCCTGAATCGCAGCATCGATCTCCTGCGTGCGCGGCACGCGGCCGTCATTGCGCGCCAGTTGCGGATCATTGGCCAGATCGTCGCGACCAATGGCAAGCATCAACCGCTTGAAAATGGCGTCGCCATTGCCGGCGACGACGATCGCCGCGCCATCAGCACATGTGTAGGTGTTCGACGGCACGATGCCCGGCAGCGCGCCGCCCGTGCGGCTGCGCACGAGGCCGTCGCGGTCGTATTCGGGCACCGTGCTCTCCATCATGTTGAACACGGCTTCGTACAGCGCCACATCCACCATCTGGCCTTGGCCGCCCCGGTACTCGGCGCCACTCTTGCCGTTGCCCCTGCCGCCGGTCGCATCGCGATGGCGAAGCGCCATCAGCGCACCAATCACGCCATGCAGCGCGGCGATCGAGTCGCCAATCGAAATGCCGATGCGCACCGGTGGCCGATCTGGGTGACCGGAGACAAAGCGAATGCCGCCCATGCTCTCGCCGATGGCACCGAAGCCCGGCCTGTCGCGCATCGGCCCGCTCTGGCCGTAGCCCGACAGGCGCACCATGATCGTCGCCGGATTGAGCCCCTTCAGCGCCTCGTAGCCAAGGCCCCATTTTTCGAGCACGCCGGGGCGATAGTTCTCGATGACGACATCGGCATCAAGCGCCAGCTTGCGCGCGATCTCCTGCCCGCGCGCGTCTTTCAGGTTGAGCGTGATCGACTTCTTGTTGCGCGCCTGCACGTACCACCAGAGACTGGTGCCTTCATGCAGGCTGCGCCAAGTGCGGATCGGGTCACCCCCATCGGTCGACTCGACCTTGATCACCTCGGCGCCGAACTCGGCCAGCATGCGCGCCGCAAACGGGCCGGCGATCAGCGTGCCCAGTTCGAGCACCTTCAGCCCCGCCAGCGCGCTCATGCCACTGCCTCCTAGGCGGCGACCACGAACAGCGCCACGCAGCAGGCAATCCCGCCCAGCCACACCAGCGAACGCGCCGCCGCCCAGTTGGCGAGGTAGCAGGCGAGGTAAGCCCCGCGCAGCACGATGAACAGCACGGCGATGAGATCGACCGTGCCCTGTGGCGCCTTGAGCAGCTGCGCGGTCAGCACCGCCGCGGCAAAAAACGGAAACGCCTCGAAGCTGTTCTTCTGTGCGTTATCGGCCCGCTTCGCCAGCCCCGTCTGCCGATCGAGAAACGCCCGCGGGTCGCGGTTGTCATACCGCTCCCTGGTCGAGAACTTGGCAATGCCGGTGGCGGCATACGGCAGCAGCGCAGCGGCGAGAACGCACCAGAGGGCGAGGGTCATGTAGGTGATCGGTGGTTGGTGGTTGGTGGTTGGTGGTTGGTGGTTGGTGGTTGGTGGTTGGTGGTTGGTGGTTGGTGGTTGGTGGTTGGTGGTTGGTGGTTGGTGGGTGGTGGGTGGTGGGTGGTGGTTGGTGGGTGGTGATCGGTGATCCGTGATCCGTGATCCGTGATCTGTGATCTGTGATCTGTGATCTGTCGTCCGTGGTCTGTGCTTTGTGGTCGGTGAACTGTAGTCAGGAGGCGATAGCGACAATGGTCTTCATTCGAATGGCATCGGCCGGCGCCGTTGCCTCAGCGCCGCACAGGCCAGGATCGGATCACGGATCACGGATCACGGATCACGATCTACGCCGCGCGGCGGTCCAGCATGGCCTGGGCGATGGTGTTCACATCGGTGTATTCGAGCTCGGCGCCGGCGGGAACGCCGCGCGCCAGGCGCGTGAGCTTGATCTGCGGGTCGCGCTGCTTGAGCAGCTCGCCAACGTAGTGTGCCGTGGCGTCGCCCTCGGGCGTGAAGCTGGTGGCGATGATGACCTCGCGCACCAGGCCATCGGTGGCGCGCGCCAGCAGGCGCTCCATCTGGATTTCCTTGGGGCCGACGCCGTCGAGCGGTGACAGCCGCCCCAGCAGCACGAAGTACAAGCCCGAGAATGCGAGCGACTGCTCAACCATGAGCTGATCGGCCGGCCCTTCGACCACGCACAAGAGCCCGGCATCGCGCCGCGGGCTGGCGCAGGTCTCGCAGATTTCCTGCTCTGTGAGCGTGTTGCAGCGGGCGCAATGCCGCACGTTCTGCGCCGCCTGCAGCAGCGCCTCGCCCAGCATCACCGCCGTGCTGCGCTCATGCTGCAGCAGATGAAACGCAATGCGCTGCGCCGACCGGGGCCCTATGCCCGGCAGCCGCTTGAGCGCATCCACCAGCTTGTCCAGAGTCGGAGAGAGTTTCATGTCAACACGCGGGGGAACAGCAACTCGCCGTCAAACTGGAGCGCGCGAAAGACGATGCGCTGACGCTCACACAATTCTTCATCGGCCGACAATCGCGGGCTGCGAGCGGCTGCGAGCGTGAGGCAATCGATCTAAGCCCCACCGGAGCAACGTGGCACCGCCAGCAGCACCCTCGCACGGGATCGGCGCCAAGACCACTCGCCTACTTTCAATTCGACCAGAGAATCAAGTAGCGAGAGTCAGTATCGCGGAGGACACACTCGACAGTCTCTGCCATCGCATCTACGGCAGCCACTAATTCTGCGCTGCCCTCGTTAGCGGAGGCAGCGCCGGCAAGCGCCTTCGCATTTGTAACGGCACCTTCTGGCAGGTTGTATCCTGACTGGCGAAGTAGATCAGCAAAACCGGAAATCATGCTAGACAGCCGATCATCACCGGCCACTTGCCTGGAATCGAAATTGACGAGCTTGTCTCGCATTTGGCCAAACTTACGACTCGCAACACGCCAGTCAGGCAGCGTGATCTCGTCCGTCAGGACTGCGGCCACTGGAAAAGCGTCTTCAAGGGCGAGGCCAGTAAAGGCACGCAAGTCTTCATTTAGGCCTCGGACGGAGCACCAGCGTCCAAGCTCAAGATCCCAAGCGTTGCGACTGCTGCCTTCTCCCCTCAACGGCTC
>JBIIZX010000210.1:0-6173 GCA_044346055.1 Burkholderiaceae bacterium
GGTTGTCTGCAGGCCTCGTTCTCCTCTGACAACGCGCGTAAGCACGTGGCCGCTGACCTCATACTGGTGAAATATCCGGGCTAAGACACTGGATCCCCGCCTGCGCGGGGATGACGGATTTCGCAGCACTGAACACGGATCTCGAATCGCGAACCCATGAACCTTGCGGCCCGAAACCCGAATCCCGAATCCC
Source organism: Burkholderiaceae bacterium (assembly GCA_044346055.1). Classification (GTDB taxonomy): domain Bacteria; phylum Pseudomonadota; class Gammaproteobacteria; order Burkholderiales; family Burkholderiaceae_F; genus JALHMQ01. The sequence continues at coordinate 194 of JBIIZX010000210.1, forward strand.
GAATCCCGAATCCCGAATCCCGAATCCCGAATCCTGATCAGTACCCCGGACTGCGCGCGAGCAACACCGTCGCCAGCCGCACCACCATGTACGCCAGCCAGTCGGCTGCGCGCGCGACCAGGCCGCGGCGCGCGTAGTCGTGGGCATGCAGCGGCACGCCGTCGCGCTCGATACTCGCGACGAGTTCGCCGCGCAGGCGCTGCGCAAATGCCGGGTCAAGCACGACGATGTTGGCTTCGCGCGCCATCAGCAGGCTGTAAGGGTCGATGTTGCTCGAACCGACCGTCGACCAGCGCGAATCGATCACCGCCACCTTGGCGTGCAAGTAGCTCGGCCGGTACTCGTGGATCTCGATGCCGGCCTCCAGCAGGCTGCCATAGAGCGCACGCTGCGCATGGTGCTGGATCGCGTACTCGACCTGGCCCTGCAGCAGCAGGCGCACGCGCACGCCGCGCGCTGCGGCGGCATGCAGCGCGGCGCGAAAGCGCCGTCCGGGCAGGAAGTAGGCATTGGCGATGATCACTTCCTCACGCGCCTTGTCGATCGCGCGCAGGTAGGCCTGCTCGATGGTGGCGCGGTTGCTCAGGTTGTCACGCAGCAGCAGCGCCGCACGCACGCCGCCGTCGATGCGCGGCTGCGGCACGCTGGCCCACGGGCGAGGCCCGGCACGCTTGCCAAGCTGAACCAGGTCGAGCGTCCACCACAGCCGCCGCGCTGCAAGCGACACCGCCGCCACGACAGGCCCCTCGCAGCGCACCGCGAAGTCGTAGCGCGCCGCGCGGCGGCCCCCCTCGGCCACCGGCACCTCGGTGTAGTCGCCGACGATGTTGATGCCGCCGACGAAGGCAATGCGATCGTCCACCACCACGAGCTTGCGATGCAGCCGCCGCAGCAGCTTGCGCTCCAGCCGCCACCAGCGCTCCGGGCGAAAAATGCTCACGCGCACGCCATGGGGATCGAGCGTCTGCGCCAGATGCCGCGCGTGCTCGCCGCCGCCAAAGCCATCCACCAGCAGATGCACCTGCACGCCGCGCGCGGCCGCGGCCACCAGTGCATCGGCCACGCGAATGCCGATCACGTCATCGGCAAAGATATAGGTCTCAAGATGCACCGAGCGCTGCGCGCCTTCGATGGCGGCCAGCAGCAGTGGAAAGTAGCCGTCGCCATTGACCAGCAGCTCGACCCGATTGCCGCTCGAAAACTGCGGCGGCTGCTGCCGCCCCTGCACCAGCGTCTGCGCCCGCCCGCGCCAGCGCTTGAGGCGCGCTGCTGATGATGCGGGGGCTGCAGGCGATGCCGGCGTTGTCGAAGATGTGGCGGCCGGTGCCGAAGCACCTGCCGCAGTGTCCGCAGCCGCGCCGCTCACGCCAGTTCAAGCTCAGCGATCAACGGCGCGTGATCGGAGCGCTTGGCCCAGACAATTCCCTTGGGCACCTGCATCGCCAGCACCTTGAAGCCGCGCACGTAAATGCGATCGAGCGTGAGCCAGGGGGCAAAGCTCGGAAACGTGCGCGCCACGCTCACCTTCGCATCCAGCCCGCCGCGCCACGGCAGCAGGCGGTCGAGCACGCTGCGCCGCTCGGGAATGAGGTCGGCACATACCTCGTCCACCTGCAGCCGGCCGCGCAGCAGCGTGTCCACGCGCCGCTGCCAGTCATTGAAGTCGCCGGCGATGATCATCGGCGCACCCTTGGGCACTTCCTGCTCGACAAAGTCGATCAGGAAGCTCGCCTGCCGCAGGCGGCTGCGGTTGATGAGACCGAAGTGCACGCACAGCAGGTGCACATCCAACGGCGCGCCGCCATTGCCAGCGGCCCGCGCCACGGCGTGCAGCAGGCCGCGCTTTTCCAGGGCGTGGTCCGACACATCGTGGTTGGTGAAGTTGTGGATCGCGTAGCGCGAGAGAATGGCGTTGCCGTGGTGCCCGTGCGGATACACCGCGTTCATTCCATAGGCGCGATGCTCGTAGCCGCCAGCGCAGAGGTAGTCGAGCTGCGTGCCCTTGTGATAGCCCGGGTGCCGCGCCAGCCGCTCGTTGCGGTCCTGCACTTCCTGCAGGAACACGATGTCGGCGTCCATGCTGTTGAGCGCCACCCGCACCTCATGGATGCGCGGCCGCCCGCGAATCTGCGTCACACCCTTGTGGATGTTGTAGGTGGCGACGCGCAGGCGCATTTTTCGGTGATCCGTGATCCGTGATCGGTGATCTGTGATCTGTGATCGGTGATGGGTGGGGTTCGAGCCGCAGGCGCGAGTGAAGGTCAACGCCGTCGTCCGCCGTTGGCGAACATCATGCAACCATGGCCAGCAGTCTACCTACCCATCAAGCTTCCCCATCAAGCTTCCCCATCAAGCTTCCCCATCATGAGTAAGGAACCCGCCCGCGCCATCCGCACTGTTTACCAATCACTGATCACTGATCACGGATCACCGATCACCGATCACCGATCACCGACCACCAAAAAATACCGATCAACCAGCGTCGGATCATCAAAGTGCCGGCGGCCGACGAAGGCTGTGGCGTGGCGGCCCCACTGGCGCATCTGGCCGGCGCTGTCGATGCCCATTGGCCAGAAGTAGAAGCGCTCGCTGCGCTCGCTGCCCGCGATCAGTCCGTCGGGGCCAAAGGCACTGCGCCGGCCGCTGCCTGGCAGGGGCAGAGAACGCAGCTCGTCGTCATCGCGCAGACCATAGGCCAGCGGCCGCGCATCGGGCAGTGCCGCGTCCTGCGGTACGATCAGCACGCGTTGCAGGTAGTGGGTACCGGCAGCCACGCGCAACAGCACGCGGCTGCGCGCCGTTGCATCCACCGATGCCAATTGCGGCAAGAACAGGCTCTCATCGTATTGACCTTCAGGCTGCCCGTCGGCACCGCGCCGCGGCGCCGGGCGTGCCTGCACGCGACTGGTCGCGAAGAACAGGTGATAGCAGCCGCAAGGGTGAATGCTGTCGTACACCAGCGCCTCGCCCTGCGCATCGAGCGTCACGCGCCAGATGAGTCCGTCGAGCGCGCCAGCCAGTGGATCGAAGGTGCTCGTGGGCGGGCGAGCGCCAAACCAGAGCGTGTAGACGATCTGCAGCAGCGGTTTGCCAGCCATGAGCGTGTGCGTGAGTCGAACGTAGGCCACGGGGTCCGTCGGGTCGACAGCGACGCGCAGTGTTTTGTCCGGCGGTTTGCCAGCGATGGGCGCAGTCGTGTTCGCTGTCGTGTTCGCCATCCAATTTGCGCTCGAGCCCGCCACTGAACCTGCAGCGGAGTTCGCTGCAGGGTCCGCCGCCATATCCCCACCGGCTTTCCAGCGCAGTGCGCCGATGCGATCGGCGCCGCTGGCCGTATCGACGTCGACCAGCGGAGCATGGCGCGCGATCAGGCTGCGCAGGCTCGCCTCGCTGCGCACCGGCAGCCCCAGATGCGGTGCCTGCGCCACGCGCGGCAGCGCCGGCATGGGCTGCGCCGTAGGCGCATAGCGCACCAGCCGGCCCTGCTGTGGCAACTGGGGCAGAGGCATTGCAAATACGGCCTTGGTCTGCACTTGCCAATCCGCCACACCAGCCGCAAAGGCAAGGCGCGTGAGCGGATACAACCCGACAGTGCGCAGCGCGGCCGAGTAGTCATCCGGAACGGTGGCAGCCGCGCGCAGGGCCGCACGCATCGTGACCATGTCGTCCGCGGTGTCGTCCGCCCGGGCGAGCACCAGTCGGCAAGCGTCCACGGCGGCAAACGGTGTGCTGTCGGTGGGCGCGTTGGCGCTTTCGAAGCGCCGCGCCTGCGCGTCCAGTTGCGCCAGCAGATGCGACCAAGCCACGAACGGCACGCCGGCGTCCGGCGCCGGCGCCAGTGCGGCGGTGATGCGGTCGACACGCAGGTACGGGAATCCCGGCACGCGTGCCGCCAGCGCGTCACGCACGCCGGCGGCATCGATCGCGCGATCAGCCTCGCGCAGCAGGCGCGCGCAAAGACCCACGTCGTCCTCGCGCTGCAGGTGCCGGGCCACTGGAGGACTGGCGTAGACGCCAGCGGTATCTGGCCTCGGACCGAGCGATGCGCAGCCAGCCAGCAGCAGCGCGCCGAGCGCGAGGGCACCCTGGGCGCAGCGATGGATACAGGCAAGGGCGGCAGCCAAGAACGATGGAGTCACGGGTAGCACGGTAGCAACCGTGCATTGCGGGCGGAAGTGGATCCCCGCTTGCGCGGGGATGACAACGTAGCGCGTGAGGGCTCCGTTGCCCACGACACCGTGCAAACACGCGGACGCGTCGTCCTGGCGCTGGTCCTGACCCGGATCTCTTGATGCATCAAATTGAGTCCCGGCCTGCGCCGGGACGACGGCGCGAGTGGACGCGCGGCCTCTTCCTGGCGCAGCGTCTCAGGGAACTGGTCATCGTCCCAACCGTGTCATTCCCGCGCAAGCGGGAATCTCATGAGCTGCACTCTCGAAGCGGATCCCCGCTTGCGCTGGGATGACGCCTGTTTCGGGGTGGGGGAAATGCTGCTCATGCCTCCGAGCAGGGGGTCGACGAGATGAACCGAAAGCTTGCGCAGCGATGATTTGCCGTCGTCCCCGCTCAGGTGGGGACCCAGCGTCTTCGCGCTTGCGCAACGACACTGGGCCCCCGCCTTCGCGGGGGCGACGCGGTGGGTCGCCGTGTCATTCCCGCGCAAGCGGGAATCCCATGATCCGCATCCTCGAAGTGGATCCGCGCTTACGCGTGGATGACACCCGCGAACACTCGGGACTTTGTCGCCCCGGCGCAGGCCGGGGCCCAATTTCCTGCCGCATCAAGTTGGGTCCCGGTCTGCGCGGGGACGACGGCATCGTCTGTCTCCACCGAAGCGTGTCATTGCCCTCACCGCGCCGGCTGCAATCCCTGTCGCGCGCGGGTGCGTCGCTCGATTTCGCCCACCAGCGCGGTGAACTGCTCACGTAATGTGGAGCGGACAGCAGCGGCGCCGAACAGCGCACCGAGCACCGGTGGCAGCGGCTGCGCGAGCTCGAACTCGGCGCTGTAATCCAGTCGCACACGTGCCGCAGCACCGCGGCTGCCGACCACGGTCAGCGTGTAGCGCCCGCTGAACCGCTTGAGCGAGGCGGCGCCCGCACCAGGCGGCGGCGCGCGTAACCGCGCCAGCACGTCGGTGTATGGCACGTGCTCGACATCGAGCCAGACAGCGGTGGGAATCGACAGGAACAGCAGCTTCAGCGTGCCCTCGTAGGCGACCGCCAGCGTCTCAACACCAGCGCGCGGCGCGCGGGAGAGCACCTGCACGCGGGCGATGTTCGGAATGAACTGCGGCATGCGCTCGTAGTCGGTCAGCGTGGCCCAGGCCACGCTGGCATCGGCCTGCATGTCGGCGCGCGCCATGACGCGAAACTGCTCGCCATCGCGCACGACATCCAGCACGATGCCGGTGGGCAGGGGTAGCACGCTGCGCTCGCGCGCTGCGGCGGCGATGGGAATTGCGAAAAGGGGCAACGCAGCGAGCGCGCCAAGTGCTCTGCGACGGCACCGCGCAACGACCGGGATCGCGAGTGCAGGCGCTTTCCTCGATAAAGGCGCGCACAAAGCGTCTGTCGGTCGCGGCGTTTGCGATGACGATGGCGATGGTGATTGCGACCGCGCCACAGTCAGCGTCCGCCGGCCATGCGGCGCGCGACCTCGCGCTCGATCGCCTGCAACTGCGCCTGCAGGTTCTGCCGGACGGCCGCACTGCCGATGGCGGGCGGTGGCGGCACCCGCAGCACGATGCGCGCGGTGTACAGCACCTGCACGCGCGGCTTGCCACGCGCGGTGTGCGGCTTCAGGTCGTAGCGGCCCTCAAAGGCATCGAGCGCGCGCACCTTGAGCACGCCCACATCAAAACTGCGCGCACGCGCCTCGGCCCAGTGCATCGGCTGTTGCCGCACATCGAGCGTGACGTCGATCCGCTGCGACAGCAACAGCAGGCGAAACTCGCCTATCTGATGCAGCACCATGCGCT
>JBIIZX010000211.1:0-6145 GCA_044346055.1 Burkholderiaceae bacterium
AAGACCGTGATGCGCGAGAACGTCGGCAAGATGGTGCCCGGCGATGCCGATGTCGTGAACGACCCGTATCACGGCGGCACGCATTTGCCGGATGTCACGGTCATCACGCCGGTATTCGATCGCAGCGGCAGCACGATCCTGTTCTACGTCGGCTCGCGCGGCCATCACGCGGACATTGGCGGCATCACGCCCGGCTCGATGCCGCCGTTTTCAACCTCGCTCGACGACGAAGGGGTTCTCTTCACCAACTTCAAGCTGGTCGAGGGCCAGGGCGTGGACACGCCAGGCCGCTTGCGCGAGGCCGAGTGCCTGGCGCTGCTGCTGGGCGGCCCGCTGCCAGCGCGCAATCCCGCGCAGAACCTGGCGGATCTGAAGGCGCAGATCGCGGCCAATGAGAAAGGTCGCGAGGAGCTGCTGCGCATGGTGGACCAGTTCGGCCTGGAGGTGGTGCAAGCCTATATGCGCCATGTGCAAGACAATGCCGAGGAGGCGGTGCGCCGTGTCATCACGCGGCTGAAGAACGGGCGCTTTGAATACAAGCTCGACAATGGGGCCGTGATCCGCGTGGCCATCACGGTGGACGCGCAGCGCCGTAGCGCGCGCATCGACTTCGCCGGCACCTCGGCGCAGCTGGCCAACAATTTCAATGCGCCGTCGTCGATCTGTGTGGCCGCCGTGCTGTATGTCTTCCGCACGCTGGTCGACGATCAGATCCCGCTCAATGCCGGGTGCCTGAAGCCGATCGAGATCGTGATTCCACCGCGCTCGATGCTCAGCCCCGAGTATCCCTCTGCGGTGGTCGCTGGCAACGTGGAGACCTCGACCTGCATCACCAATGCGCTCTATGGCGCGCTCGGCGTGCAGGCCGCCTCGCAGGGCACGATGAACAATTTCACCTTCGGCAATGCGCGCTACCAGTACTACGAGACGATCTCTGGCGGCTCCGGTGCAGGTGTGGTGGACCCGGCCGCGGAAAGTACGGCCAGGCAAGGCGGGTGGAGCGACGCCGACGGCTTCAGCGGCACCGACGTCGTGCAGACCAACATGACCAACTCGCGTCTCACCGACCCCGAGGTGCTGGAGTTCCGCTTTCCGGTCCGGCTTGACAGCTACGCCATTCGCCCCGGTTCAGGCGGCGCGGGGCGCTGGCATGGCGGCAACGGTGGCACGCGGCGGGTGCGCTTTCTGGAGCCGATGACCGCCTCGATTCTCGCCAACAATCGTACGCTGGCGCCGTTCGGCATGGCGGGCGGCGTTGATGGTGCGCCCGGTCGCAACTGGGTTGAGCGCACCAATGGCACGCGTGAAGAACTGGCGCACATCGGCAGCGCCGAGATGCAGCCGGGCGACGTGTTCGTGATCGAGACGCCGGGCGGCGGCGGCTATGGTCCGCCGTCGCCCGTTCGCTGACGCGTCATGCCCTCAAACGCCGGGATCGCGCGTCGTTGGCGTGTGCAGTGGATTCCCTCTTTGTGCGGCGCTTGCGGGGCGCATTTGCAGCTGAGACACCCAGTTGTCTCGCCAACCGATCAACGTGCGCTGACCTCGATCGGCACTGGCGCGAAGGACGTGCGCCGGACTTCGCTCAGGCCATTGGACGACAGCCGCCCCTCGACAATCTCGTAGCCCATGAGCGCGAACACGCGCCCGCGCAGGAAGACAGGCCGCGAGTTGCCATACCAGTCCACGCAGGACGCCTTGCAGCGGTCTTCAACATTGGCGGCTGCTGCACTCGCTTGCAACCCACCGATCTCGGTCAGCGACAGGCCGCTGTTGCGCAGGAAGAGCACCGACGCCGAAGGGCGCCGCAGTTGCCGTCCCGCAGCCTCATCGCTGCCCACGATCGGCAGTCCGAGCAGCCCACGGTCGTCTGCGTCTGGTCGATAGAAGAAGCCGTGCGTCCGTGTCTCGCCCTGCGCAGCGTTCTTGCGCACGAAGGTCTTTGCCTCGCTCGGTTGGGCGTCGAGTTGAAGGCTCGTGAAGTGGAGGTCGCTGCCCTGGTTGCCGACCACGAGCGCGTTGCGGCCGAGTGCCTCGATCCGCTCGACCGAGTGCGCGATCGGCAGCGCAAAGGCGGCGCGGCCCGCACCGAAGTCGATAGCGTAGACCGTGCCATCAGGACTCGCCGTCGACCGGCCCCAGACGGCGCCTGTGCCGTAGAACAGGTAGCGGCCGACATAGCGATTCATCAGCGCGCCGGGTGTGGGTGACGGCAGGCGGGTGTAGCTCTCGGCCGGGGCTGCATCGCGCCCATCGCCAAAGCTGGTCAGTGCAACGCGCAGCAGCGCAAGTGAGCCAGGCCGCGTTTCGGCCGCCCACATCGCTTCGCCGCGCCCCTCGGCGCGCACCAGCACGCTCAGCCGCCCGTCACTGTCCAAAAAGGACAACTGATCGACGGGGCTTCCCGCGACCTTCAGCGCGGTCGGCGCCGAGCCATCGAGCGGAATGCGGTAGACGGTTGACGGCGAGGCGGTTGGCGTGCGCTGACGCGGCGGCGAAGCCCACACGTACACGGCGGTGGGCGAGACGTAGAACACCCGCCCAGCCGGCCCCAGAACCGCGGTGCTCTCACACGCAAGCTCCGGCCGGGCCAGGTCGCACAGCGTGACGCTATGAAAGGCGAGGCCGTCACGCGGGTCAAGATCGTCGTCCGCCCGGTAAATGCGCCGCGCCTGTGGAATGCGCTTGAAATCCGCTGGTGTCGCCTGCGGCCGCCAGCGCCGCACCGCGGGTAGCGCCGCCAGCGGGTCCTGCGCATACGGATGGACGTAAAGCGGCGAGTACATCACGAGCTTGGTGCCGATCAGACGACTCGCATAGTTGCGCGACGAGTAATAGTCGTTCGACCGCAGGTGATACGTCGCGCGATACGAGAGCTGGCCTGCGCTCGAGATGTCAAAGAGCCCCACCTCTGTGCCCCCGCGCGCATAAGAAAAGCCGATCACGACGACCTGGTCGCCCGAGATCAGCATCTCGTCGTACCAAGCGCCGCCCGGATCCGCACCCGGGGCAAACGCATCGACGACGGAGACCGGATCGAGCCGGTTCGCACCCACTGCCACGGTAAAAAGACGCCCGCGCCGCAGGATCACCAGGTGATCGCCATGCACTTTCACGATGCCGCCTTCGTCGACACCGGCGTGCTGCAGGTTGGTGATGCTCTCGTCTGCGGCCTTGGCGGCTGGTGCAGCCGGTGCGGCCTGACTCATCTGATCGGCGCTGGCGACGTTCTGCCGCCGCGCCGCCTCGTCCTTGCGCGCACGCTCGCTCCACGAGCGAAAGAGCGCGAGCAACTCCTCATCGCTCCGGAAGGCGGTTAGGGTGGGGCGCGAACCCCCGGTGAGCTGGGGCTGCGCCGACGCGTGTGAGCAGGCGACGAACGCAGTAACAAGTGGAATGAGCAGGGCCGACAGCCGCATGGGATCTCCCTAATCGAAAAGTGGGTCGTTCCGCAATAAACGGCCGTCAGGCGGGGGCGGGGTTAAGGCTCGGGACGTCACACCCGACGATGGCAAGTGCGCGTGGCAGCAGGTGCCGCAGCGGCCGTCGGCATCCAACGCGTTGTCTAAAGCATGGATTTCACGACCGGCCGGGGGCATTTCGCGGCATCGGCAATTGCGGTTTGTACAAACAATCCGAGGTGCAGAAGTGCAGCCGCCGCTGCGCCTGCCTTTTCTCGCACAGGCATCGACATCGCCATGAACGCTCCCGACCGCCACGGCCTCGGCCACAGCAGCATCCTGGGTACGCTTGCCATCTGCTACGCGCCCCTGATCGACAAGAACCGCAAGGCGATCGGCACGCGGCTGACCATGCTGTCCTCGCGCCCGCAGGATCGCCTGCCCGTGGGCAGCACGCTCGAGTCGCTCAATGCCGTCTGGCCCGGGCAAAGCGCCCCGGTGCTGGTGGCGCCGCTCGATGCCACCATCGACGACAGCGCGCAGGCCTGGCAGGCGCCGCGCAATGCCATTCTCGAGGTGCCGGCCGTATCGCTGCGCGACCCCGAGGTGCAAGCCAGCGTGCAGCGGCTGTTCCGCGATGGCAAGCGCCTGGCCCTGCGTGGGCGCTCGGACGCACCGCTGCCGCCGGCACTGCTGGCGTGCTTCGAGTACGTGCTTATCCATGCCAAAGAAGACCGCCGAATGCGCGCCGACGGGCGGCCGATGGCCGCCCCCGGTGGCGTAGCGCGCCGCATCCCGTTCATCATCACTGGCGTGGCGTCCGTGGCCGATGTCGATGCGGCCTTTGAGCGCGGCGCCACTGCCAGCGTGGGCTGGCCGCTGGACGACTCCCGGCATCGCTCGGCGCGCCCGCTGCAGCCCGGCCAGGCCGTCGTACTGGAACTGCTGCGACTGGTGCGCGACGACGCCGAACTCAACAAGATCGACTCCACACTAAAGCGCGATCCGGCGCTCGCATTCAAGCTGCTGCGCCTGGTCAACAGCGCCGCCTTTGGCCTGCCGGTGCAGATCACGAGCTTCCAGCATGCGGTGATGATGCTCGGCTACAAGAAGATGATGCGCTGGCTGTCGCTGCTGCTGGCCACCGCCAGCAAGGACGCCAATACCTTCCCGCTGATGCACGCTTCAATCCGGCGCGGCCTGTTTCTCGAGTACGTCGGTGCCGACGACAGCCAGTCCGAGATGCGCGATGAGCTGTTCATCACCGGCGCATTCTCGATGCTCGATCGCATCACCGGCGCGCCCTTCGAGCAGCTTTTTGAGCTGATTTCGCTGTCCGAGAATGTTACCGACGCCATCGTGCGTCGCCAGGGCCCCTATGCGCCGTACCTCGCGCTGATCGAGTCGATCGAGCGCTCGGACCCGATCGGCCTTGCAAAGCAGATCGACTCACTGGCGCTGCCGGTCGCCGCCTGCAACGAGGCGCTGCTCAAGGCGATGTCGGCCGCCAACACTCTCGACTCAGACTTGTAGCGTTGGCCGTAGGAGACTGGCAGGCAGCGGCTTATGCCGCCTTGCGGAGCCGGTCGCGCAGCGACCGTCCCGTTGAAGCCAGGGCCGCCGCCCGGCCGAAGCCAAGGCGGCCCTCTGATTTGACCGCTTTGCGTGCACGTGCGATGCCGCAGGCATCGCGTACACGCAAAGCGCTTCGACCCGGGCTGGCATAATTCGGAACGCGTCTCTGCCCGTCTCTCCCCTTCCTGTTGCGGAGCGCCTTTCTCCGCATGCATCCCTCCGATATGTTCCTCGCGCTCGACGGTCCGAGTGCGCTGTCTGCTTTTCGAGCGGCACGTTTGTTGGCGCGGCTGCAGTCGATCGAGCCTGGCATCAGCGCCGTCAGCGCACAGCACCTGCACTTTGTGCATGCAGTGGGCGCGATCGAGCAGGGCGTGCGCGACAAGCTCACGGCGCTGCTGCGCTACGGCGATGTCTACACCGGTCCAAAGGACGGCGAAGTGTTCGTCGTGGTGCCGCGGCTGGGAACGATCTCGCCGTGGGCCAGCAAGGCCACAGACATTGCGCACAACTGCGGGCTGGCGCAGGTGACGCGCATCGAGCGCGGCACGCGCTATGTGGTGACGCTCATGGGCGGGCTGCTGGGTGCGCGCAAGCTCAGCGAGGCGGCGCGCGAAGAAGTGACCGTCGCGCTGCATGACCGCATGACCGAGAGCGTGCTGCCGGCGGACTTCGAGCCGGCCGCATTGTTCCGCGAGCTCCCTGGCAAGCCGCTGCAATCCGTGGCGCTCGGCGCGCAGTGGCGCGCTGCGCTGGCGGCGGCCAACGCGCGCATGGGCCTAGCGCTGTCGGATGACGAGATCGACTACCTGGTGGCGGCCTACGCCGAGCTGCAGCGCGACCCCACCGATGTCGAACTGATGATGTTCGCGCAGGCCAATTCCGAGCACTGCCGGCACAAGATCTTCAATGCCTCGTGGACCATCGATGGCCAGGCGAAGGACACGTCGCTGTTCGGCATGATCCGCGCCACCCACAAGGCGGCACCGCAGGGCACCGTGATCGCCTACAGCGACAACGCCGCGGTGGTCGAGGGCCGCGTGGTGCGGCGTTTTTATCCGCGCTCGGACCATCCGCAAGGCGCCATCGGCGTCGAGTTTGCTGCTCAGGACGAGCTGACGCACACCGTCTTCAAGGTCGAGACGCACAACCATCCAACTGCGATCGCA
>JBIIZX010000212.1:0-6131 GCA_044346055.1 Burkholderiaceae bacterium
TCGGTGACGCGCCTGGCGCGCGCCTACAACACGGTGGTGCCAGCCTCGGGCAAGGTGCTCACGGGCGGAGTGGACGCCAATGCCTTGCAGCGGCCCAAGCGCTTCTTTGGCGCCGCGCGCAATATCGAGGAAGGCGGCTCGCTCACGATCATCGCCACCGCGCTGATCGACACCGGCTCGCGCATGGACGATGTGATCTACGAGGAGTTCAAGGGCACCGGCAACATGGAAATCCACATGGAGCGCCGCCTGGCCGAAAAGCGCGTGTATCCCGCGCTCAACGTCAATCGCTCCGGCACCCGCAAGGAAGAACTGCTGCTCGACCCGGCCGTGCTGCAAAAGGTCTGGATCCTGCGCAAGCTGCTTTATGGCATGGACGAGATCGAGGCCATGGAGTTCATGCTGGACAAGATGAAGGCGACCAAGACCAACGCCGAATTCTTCGAGATGATGCGGCGTGGCGGGTGACAGCATTGCCGGATTCAGGATTCCGGTGTCAGGATTCCGGGCGTAGCTCCGCCGCCGACGGCTCCTGAATCTAGAATCCCCGAATCCAGAATCCCGAATCCGCCTCTGTATACTCTCGCCCTTTTCTCCAGGGCACGTTGCCGGCGGACTCGTTGCGAGCCGCATCCGGCTGGCGACCCCAAGAACCGAGGACCTCATGAAGCAAGGTATCCACCCCGAGTACCGGGACGTCGTGTTCCAGGACATGCAGACCGACTTCAAGTTCATCACGCGCTCGACGGTCACCAGCCGCGAGAAGATCGAGATGAACGGCAAAAGCTATCCACTGATCAAGCTTGACACGAGTTCCGAGTCGCATCCGTTCTACACGGGCGCGCAGACCCGCATCGTTGAGACTGGCCGGGTAGAAAAGTTCCGCCAGAAGTTCGCCGCCAAGACCGAGCAGGTCAACGCGGCTGCTGCCGAGGCCGTCAAGGCCAAGGAAGCCGCGCCCAAACTTGCCAAGGCCAAGCGCAAGTAAGCGAGACTCGCGCTGCACCAGCCGTCGTTGCACCGCGCAGCGTGGCACTGCAGCGCAGCTTGGAAAGACAAAAGGCAGCTTCGGCTGCCTTTTTTGTTCACTGCGCGGACCCACTGACACTGTGTTTGCCCTGATGCCTGCCGCATGAGCTTCACCGCCCGCCTCTCGCCCGCCCGCGTCTCCGCCGAGGCAGCGGTGGCGTTTCCGCGCTGGGCGCTTGCCATGCTGCTGGCGATCTACATCGTCGCAGGCCTGTTCGGGCGCGACCCCTGGGGCAGCGAGGATGCTGCGGGCTTTGGCGTGATGTGGGCGATGGCCAACGGCAGCGTGTCCGACTGGCTCCTGCCCGTGGTTGCCGGCGACTGGAACGCCGAAGAAGGCCCGCTGCCGTTCTGGATCGGCGCCCTGTTCATCAAGCTCTTTGGCGACTGGCTCGGGGCGCCGCTGGCCGCGCGCCTCACCACGGTGCTGTGGTTCGCACTGACCACCACAGCACTGTGGTACGGCACCTATGCCCTGGCACGGCGCGAAGCAGCGCAGCCCGTGACCTTTGCCTTCGGTGGCGAGGCCGAACCGCGTGACTACGGCCGCATGCTGGCTGACATCGCCGTGCTGCTGCTGCTCGGCACGGTCGGCCTGGCGCTGCGGATGCACGAGATCTCGGCCGAAGCCGCGGCGCTGGCCTGGACCGCAGTCGCACTCTTTGGCGTTGCCTGGTCGCAGGACCGCCCGCTCACCGGTGCATTGATCGCGGGGCTGGCAGCGGGTGCCGCCGGTCTCAGCCGCGGTCCGTGGCTACTGCTGTGGTTGGGCGCTGCCAGCGTGCTGGCGCTTGCACTGGTCGTGCCGCAGCCGCAGCGCCTGCGCCCGATTGCCTTGAGCGTGACTGCAGCGGTCCTCGTGTTTGCCCTCTGGCCGCTGGCGACCCTGCTCGCACCCGAGGGCGAGCGCAGCGCCTACTGGAGCGCCTACAGCGACTGGATGATGCGCAGCACGGCCCTGCCCGCACTCGCCGATCTCGGCTGGCTGCCCAAGAACGGCGCCTGGTACGCCTGGCCACTGTGGCCGCTCGTGTTCTGGGCCCTGTACTCCTGGCGCCATCTGCTGCGCAGCACGCACATCGTCGTGCCGTTGGTGTTGACCTGCGCGTTGCTGGTCGCCGGCATGACGACCCAGCCGGTCAACGAGAGCCTGATCGTGCCGATGATCGCGCCGCTGGTGGTGCTGGCGACCTTCGGCGCCGCATCGCTGCGCCGCTCGCTCGACGATCTCATCGACTGGTTTGCAATGGCGACCTTCTCGCTGTTCGCGCTTGCTGCCTGGGCCTACTTCATGGCCTGGCAAACGGGTGTGCCGCGCGCGATGGCAGGCTCCGTGCAGCGGCTGATTCCGGGCTTCAGCGCCGCACCCGGCGTGCTCGTGCTGCTGTTTGCCGCCGTGGCCACCCTGCTGTGGCTAGCGCTCATTACCTGGCGGTTGCGCGCACGGCCGCCCATGCTGTGGACCGGCCCGCTGATGGGCGCCTGTGGCCTGACCATGCTGTGGCTGCTCATCACGACGCTGTTCCTGGCGGCGGTGAACTACAACCGCACCTATCGGCCGATCGCGGAGCAGCTGGGCGCCGAGATCCGGCGCCAGGAGGCGCAGGGGCTGGCGGCGAACTGCGTGCAGCCCTTGCGGCTCACACCGGGGCAGCGCACGCTGTTCGCGTACTTCGGCAAGCTCGACTTCGGTCATCCGGCCCGGCCGCAGGAGTGCCCACTGCTGCTGCAGCGAGATTCGCGCCGCTCGGCGCTGGATGACGACCTGCCCGCCGGCGACTGGCGCCCCGTGTGGTCGAGCACCTGGCCGGCCCGGCCCGACGAAGTCGTTCGCCTCTACCGCCGCGACTGACCGCGGTCGCGCGCCGACCGCATCTGAGAGCCTGAGAGTCTTTCGCTCATGCCCGCTCATCACCCCAAAACACCCCTGCTCGTCGTTGCAAATGCTCGCCATAGCCCGAGCTATGGCTGCGCTGTGCGCCTAGATCAGGTGCGTTTTCGTGCGCTGCTCGGCCACGCTCGAAAAACTCTCAGGCTCTGAAGCCATGACCAGTCCGCCTGCTCCGCGCACCGACACGCGGGCGCTGTTCGCACTGGCCGGGCCGATCATCGTCTCGCAACTGGCCGTGATGGGGCTGTCGGTGATCGACACCATCATGGCCGGGCGCCTGTCGGCGGTCGACCTGGCCGCGGTCGCCATCGGTGGCGCCGTCTATGGCACGGTCTACGTGGCTGCCATGGGCATCATCCAGGCACTCACGCCGATTGCCGGGCATCACTACGGCGCGGGCAAGCCGCGCGAGGTCGGCATCGATCTGGCGCAGATGCTGTGGCTGTGTGCCGTGATGGCGCTCATCGGCAGCGGCGTGCTGTGGTTCAACCAACCCTTGTTGCGACTGACGGGTGCCGCAACCGAGGTGAACCGGATCGCCACGATCTATCTCGGCGCACTGGCCTTTGGCCTGCCTGCGGCGCTGGGAACGCGCGCATTTTTCGCGGTCAATTCAGCCGTGTCGCGTCCGCAGGTGACCATGGTCCTGCACCTCGATGCGCTCGCGCTCAAGGTGCCGCTGAACCTCGTGTTCATCCACGGCGCCGGGCCGATTGCGCCGCTCGGTGGCGCGGGCTGCGGTGTGGCCACGGCGTTGATCTCCTGGGGTCTGCTGCTGTCGAGCCTGCTCGTTTGGCGGCTCGATCCTTACTTTCAGCGCTTTCGCGCCGGCTTGCAGCGGCCACGGTGGCACAGGATCAAGCTGCTGCTGCGTCTGGGGCTGCCCAGCGGCGGGTCGCTTTTGATCGAGGTGTCGTCGTTCACCCTGATCGCACTGGCCCTGGCGCGCTTTGGCGCGGAGGTCGTCGGTGGCCACCAGATTGTGGCCAATCTGATCTCGGTGCTTTACATGCTGCCGCTGGCACTCGGCGTGGCCACTAGCGTGCTGGTGTCGCAAAGCCTGGGTGCCGGCGATCCAGCGACCGCACGCCGGGCCGGCTTGCGTGGCTACCGCATCACCCTGTTCGTGGCGCTGGCCGCCGCGGCCGCGCTCGTTCTGCTGCGCGCACCCCTTGTGGCCGCCTATACCGTTGACGCCGCAGTAGCCCGCACCGCCTTGTCTCTGCTGCTGCTGGCGGCGCTGTTCCACCTCCTTGACGCGGCGCAGGGCGTGGCCGGCTTCATCCTGCGCGGCTACAAGGTCGCGTTCGTGCCCATGCTGATCCACGGCGCATCGCTATGGGGCGTGGGCTTGCTGGGCGGATTCTGGCTGGCGTACTACACGGAATTGGGCGCGCGTCTCGGCGGCGCGGTGTCGTTCTGGTTGGCAGCGGTGGTGGGTCTCGTGCTTACCGCGGTCGCGCTCGGCGTGCTGGCCAATCGCGTGGCGCGCCAGCGCATCGAAGAACAGGCGTAGCAGCCCCGGCGAAGAGACAGGACAAAAAAAGGCCGGACATCGCCCGGCCTTTCATTCCCGCGCCAGTTCTGCTTACGCAGTAGCGCCCGACTGCAGCGCGCGAATGCGCTCCTCGATCGGCGGATGGCTGGAGAACAGCGCCATCAACCCGCTCGGACTGCCTGAAATGCCCATCGCCTTGATCTGCGACGGCAGTTCACCGGGCTGCACACCACCCAGGCGCGACAGCGCGTTGATCATCGGCTGGCGGTTGCCCATGAGCGCAGCCGCGCCGGCGTCCGCACGGAACTCGCGCTGGCGCGAGAACCAGGCCACGACGATCGCGCCCAGGAAGCCCAGCACGATGTCCATGACGATGACCGTGGCCCAGTAGCCAATGCCGGGGCCGTCGTTCTGGTTCTTCAGGATCAGGCGGTCGACCACGTAGCCGACGATGCGCGATAGGAACACCACAAACGTGTTCATCACGCCCTGGATCAGCGTCAACGTGACCATGTCGCCATTGGCCACATGCGCGACCTCATGGCCAAGCACGGCCTCGACTTCGTCGCGGCTCATGGACTGCAACAGGCCCGTCGACACGGCCACCAGCGCGCTGTTCTTGAACGCACCGGTGGCAAAGGCATTGGGCTCGCCTTCATACAGCGCCACCTCCGGCATGCGAATGCCAGCCTTGTCGGCGTGGCGGCGCACGGTGTCGACCAGCCACTGCTCCATGGCGTTCGATGGCTGCGTGATCACCTGCGCACCCGTGGTGCGCTTGGCGATCCACTTGCTCATGAGCAGCGAGATGAAGGCGCCGCCGAATCCGATGATCGTGGCAAAGACGAGCAGCGAACCGATGTTCAGGTCGCGGCCGCCCATGTTGAAGTTGATGCCGAACACCGAGCTCACGATCGAAAGCGTGATGCCCAGCAGGACGATGATCGCAAGGTTCGTCAGAACGAACAGCGCGATGCGTTTCATGGCGTCTCCAGAAAGTTGGGGAACGAAGAACTAAGGTCAGAAACAAGCGTTGAGTCTAGCCAACCCGCCGTGCGAGTCCAGTGAGAGCTTTCCTGCGGATTACATCGTCGTGTCAGTCCACTGTCGCCTGGTGCTCGGTGATCGATCGTCGGCGCTGACGCCGACAGCCTGCCTCTGACAATCTTCATCAATGCTGGTTCAAATGGGGGCAGCGCGCGGCGGTTACAAGACCTGCAACCGCTGTCTGCGCCACTAGAATCTCGGGGTTTACACCAAGCCGAGCAGAAGCGCGGGGCACGCCGCGCAGCCTATTCTCGCGCTCCCCTTCCGCGGCGACCCACGATGGCAAAGACAACCTACAACAATCCCAACGGCCGGACGATCCCGGTCATACCCCGTTTCATTTTCGCCACGCGCTGGCTGCAGCTGCCGCTCTATGTTGGCCTGATCGTCGCCCAGGCCGTGTACGTGTGGCACTTCTGGGTCGAGCTCACCCACCTGATCGAGGCCGCGTTTGGCAGTGAAGTCGCGCTGAAGCAGCTGATCACGAGCATCGGCTACAAGGCAGACGCGGTGCCGACCGGCCTGAACGAGACCATCATCATGCTCGTGGTGCTCGCGCTGATCGACGTGGTGATGATCTCCAATCTGCTCATCATGGTGATCGTCGGCGGCTACGAGACCTTTGTTTCGCGGATGTACCTTGAAAGTCATCCGGATCAGCCCGAA
>JBIIZX010000213.1:0-6108 GCA_044346055.1 Burkholderiaceae bacterium
TTACGGCCGCGGCGATGTGCAGTGGCTCACCACCGGGCGCGGCGTGGTGCACGCCGAGATGTTTCCGCTGCTCGATGCCGAGCAGGCCAATCCGATGCAGCTGTTCCAGATCTGGCTCAACCTGCCGGCCGCATCCAAGATGGCAGCACCGCACTTCACCATGTTCTGGGCTGATCGCATTCCGCAGCGCAAGTTCGTGGACGACGGCGGCCGCGTCACCGAGGTCGTGGTGATTGCCGGCGCGCTCGACGATCTTGCGCCACTGGCGCCACCGCCGGACTCATGGGCCGCGCGCGAGCAGGCCGACATCGCCATCTGGACGCTGCGACTCGACGAGGGCGCACGCTTCACGCTGCCGGCAGCACGCCCCGGCAGCCAGCGCATGCTGTACGTGCATGCGGGCGAGTCGCTGGCGCTCGATGGTCATCGCATCGATGGCCAAGTCGCAGTGCAGGTCCGTGCCGATGCGCCGCTCGCGCTCGAAAATGGCAGCTCGGTGTGCGAGATCCTGGTGCTGCAAGGCCGGCCGATTGGCGAACCGGTGATGCAGTACGGCCCATTTGTGATGAACACGCAGGCCGAGATCCAGCAAACGATCAACGACTACCGCCGCACCCAGTTTGGTGGCTGGCCATGGAGCGACACGGCGCCCGTGCACGGCACAGATCCGGCGCGTTTTGCGCGCCACCCGGACGGCCGCACTGAAAAGCCTGCAGAGGGGGCGCTGCCGAGTGCGGCCTAGCCGCAGTACTGTTCAGCTAGCCCAACCCGTCGTTCCCGCGTAGGCGGGAACCCAGTGTCTTTCGAGCCAAGCGGTTGGCGGCACGCCCGCGCGAGGTAGACGAGCCTGTTTAAGCGAAAAGTGTTGGGCTTAGCCGCAAAATCAGCGCACAGCGCGAGCTCCGCGTAAGTTGGCGCGAACCGGCACGACCAATGGCGAGTCAGAGCAGACGGTCAGAGCAGATCATGAGAGAGGATAGTCGCAGCGAAAGGCCGTACTGGCCCCGCCGAAGAAAGCAGCCGCAGTGAAAGCCCTGCAACGGAGATCGACCCAATGAGCAACCCCACGACACCGGCACCCGCCGCACCAGTGAAGCTGGACGACGCCGAATGGCGCCAGCGCCTGACGCCTGAGCAATACCAGGTGCTGCGCAAGGAAGGAACCGAGCGCGCTGGAACCAGCCCGCTGAACGATGAGAAGCGCAAGGGCCGGTTCGTTTGCGCGGGTTGCGGCGCGCCGCTGTTCAGCAGCGACATGAAGTTCGACAGCGGCACCGGCTGGCCGAGCTTCTTCACCACCCTGCCCGGCGCCTTTGTCACTTCCACCGACTGGAAGCTCATCTATCCGCGCACCGAATACCACTGCGCCACCTGCGGCGGGCACCACGGCCACGTCTTCAACGACGGCCCAGCGCCCACAGGCAAGCGCTTTTGCAACAACGGCGTGGCGCTGAAGTTCGTGCCCGAGGAATAGGACGAAGGCTCGGAACCGAATCGCCGTGACGCAGTTGCGCCCGCGACGCTCGCCAAGCGGCACGCGACCGCCTCCTTCCGACCTTTCCCTGATGCAGGCCTCGGCACCAACGAACGCGGCAACCTGGCTGCGCTCCTGATCGGGCCTTGGTCGCCCTCGTCGTCGCGCCTCAACGCGCGGCCGAACTCGAGGCTATTGGCCGATCGATCACCCGGTTGCGATCGTCGCTGCGAAAGCTGTCGGAGCGGAGCGATGTCTTCGGCGTGCGCAGCCAGTCAAAGATGCCGTCGACCAGTGGTGCGCCGAGGATCCACATCCACCGCCAGGGTTGCGGGCTTTCCATTGCATGTCTCATGGGGCCGCATCCCGTGCGGCAGCGGCGGGCGCCCACGCGCGCCCGCGCACGCATCGCAAGCGATGTGCCGCATCTGCCGACTTTGGTGAGCTCGCTGTAATGATCTCGCCGCACTGAAACTCGCGGCGGCCGCGCCCGGCTGACCTCGGCGCGGACACCCTCCCTCCGCCGCTGAACGAGCTCGACCCCTCACCTTTTGATCTGGGTGAAGACTCGGTTGCCGTGGCTCTGCGTCATCGCAAGGCCCCAGGAGAGCCGGCTTCGTAGCCTCGCCACGTGATCTGGTGCCGTACGTCGCATGGCGGCTGGCACGTAAACGAAGGGACAGTCGTGAAGCACGCGCAGCGCGATCGCCGCATCGGGTGGACGGTCGTATTGATGGTCGTCGTCGGTCTTTTGACCGCCTACACAAGCGCACGGGGGGCCGAAGCACAAGCGCCCGCGCAAGCGGCCACGCCAGCGACAAATGAGGCAGCCAACGCAAGCGCGCCCGGCAGCACGGCGCGCGTGGACATCGAGGTCTTTGTGCGCGAGGGCTGCCCGCACTGCGCCAAGGCCGAGACTTTTCTCGCGCAGCTGGCCAAGGAGCAGCCGCAGCTGACCATCAGCATTCGCGATGTGAACAAGGAGCCGGCGGCGATGCAGCGGCTGACGGCGCTGGCGCGCGAACACGGTGGCGTGGCGCGCGTGCCGGCGTTCTTTGTCGGCGAGCAGCTG
The DNA here is from genome assembly GCA_044346055.1 of Burkholderiaceae bacterium. Classification (GTDB taxonomy): domain Bacteria; phylum Pseudomonadota; class Gammaproteobacteria; order Burkholderiales; family Burkholderiaceae_F; genus JALHMQ01. The sequence goes on from JBIIZX010000213.1 coordinate 2,547, forward strand.
CTGTTTGGTTAATCGGACGCCGCGCGCTCGGACCTGCTGATCCGCAACGCGCTGGCCGGTCGCCGCAACAGTGCGCCGGCGGCCGCAGGAGAAAGCACCTGCGCGCTGGCTGACCCGGCGGCGGACCCGAAGGATATCGTGCTCAAGCCGTGCAAGGACGGCGAGCATGCGGCCGACGGTGACAAGGCGGCGGCCAAGGCAAACCCCGAGCAGTTCCAGATCGACTTCTTTGGCCGCACGCTGACGCTGGATGACATTGGCTTGCCGGCCTTCACGCTGGCGATGGGGCTGCTGGACGGCTTCAACCCCTGCTCGATGTGGGTGCTGCTGCTGATGATCTCGCTGCTGGCGCCACTGAACGACCGGCCCCGCATGCTCGCCATTGCCGGCACCTTCGTCCTGGTCGAGGGCATTGCCTACTTCATCTTCCTGGCGGCGTGGCTCAACCTGTTTCTGCTGATTGGCATGGCGCGCTGGTCGCAACTCTTGATCGCCGGCATCGCCATCGTGGTCGGGCTCATCAACCTGAAGGACTTTTTCGCGTTCAAATGGGGCCGCATTGGCCAAATCTCACTGTCGATCCCCGATAGCCAGAAGCCAAAGATCTACAACCGCATGCGCGGCATTCTGCTGGCCAAGAGCCTGCCCGCGGCGATCGGCGCCACCATCGTGCTTGCAGTGCTGGTGCAGATCGTCGAGCTCTTGTGCACCTCGGGCTTTCCGGCGCTGTTCACGCGCATCCTCACGCTGCGCGAACTGGACACCTGGGCTTACTACGGCTATCTGCTGCTCTACATGGCCGCCTACATGCTCGACGACATCATCGTGCTCGGCATCGGCATCACCTTGCTGTCACGCCACCGCCTGCAGGAAAAAGAAGGCCGCGTGCTCAAGTTCCTCTCCGGCCTCGCGATGGTCGGCCTGGGGATCTACCTGATCGCCGAGTAACCGGCAGCTCCACGACCCCTGATCGGAGCCCGCGCCACCGAAAGCAAAACGCCGGCACACGCCGGCGTTTCTCGTGTCCTTTGTGTGCGCCCGCCCGCCGGGCCGCCCCAAGGGCGAGCGCCAAACTAATCACTTCGCGTGCACGTGCGACCGCGCAGCGGTCGCGTACACGCGAAGTGCTCAATCAAAGCCAATAAACGATGATGTACAGCCCGATCCACACCACGTCCACGAAGTGCCAGTACCAGGCCGCGGCCTCGAAGCCGAAGTGCTGGTTGTGCGTGAAGTGGCCCTTCATGAGCCGGAAGGTCACCACCGTGAGCATGATGGCGCCAATCAGCACGTGCATGCCGTGAAAGCCCGTGAGCATGTAGAACGTGGAGCCGAAGATGCCCGAGGACAGACGCAGGTTCAGATCCGAGTAGGCATGCATGTACTCATAGGCCTGCACTCCGACGAAGGCAAAGCCCAGCGCGAGCGTGATCCACAGAAAGTTGATCGCCTTGGATCGGTTGCCAGCGCGCAGCGCATGGTGCGACACGGTCAGCATGAAGCCCGAAGTCACCAGCAAGATGGTGTTGATCGTGGGCAGCCAGAACGGACCGATGCGGCCAAATTCCTCGACGATGCCAGCCGGGCCCAGATTGGGCCAGGTCACCGCAAAGTCGGGCCACAAGAGCCGGTGATCAAGATCGCCCAGCAACGGCAGCGTGATGACGCGCGCGTAAAACAGGGCGCCAAAGAACGATGCGAAGAACATCACTTCCGAGAAGATGAACCAGCTCATCCCCCAGCGGAAACTGACATCGATCTTGCGGTTGTACTGGCCGCCTTCGCTCTCGCCGATCACGGCACCGAACCAGCCGCGCAGCATGTAGAAGAGCACAGCGAAGCCAAGCCCCAGCGGCAGCCAGCCCAGGCCGTTCTTGTTGACGACCATCGAGGCGCCGAAGGTCGTGAAGATCATCGCGATCATCCCGACCATCGGCCAGTTGGACGGTGCCGGCACGTAGTAGTGCGGTGCCGTTGCTGCCTGCCCGCCGTGGGCTGCGTGCGCCGCATGCGTCTCTGATGCACCTGCCATGACTGCCTCTCCTTCTTGCCTCTGACTGCCGCCTGCCCTAGCCGAGCACGACGAACTTGATGATGATGAGCAGCAGCGCGATGAACAGCGCCGCGCCGATGATGCCCATGATGATCACGTGCACCGGGTTCAAACTAGCCGCGTCCTGCTCGTAGTGCGACTTCTTGCGCACGCCGAAGAACGACCAGGCCACCGCCTTGCCGGTCTGCAGGAAGGTCGCCTTGCGGGGCGCGGCGTCGTTATCGTTGACCACGCTGTCAGCTCCGGCCATCGCCTGCCACCTTGGGCGCCTGCGCAGCCGCATCCTTGGGCAGCGCGCCCGGCACCTCGAAGAAGGTGTACGACAGAGTGATTTGCGTCACATCGCGCGGCAGCTTGGGGTCGATGAAGAACACCACCGGGAACTTGCGCGTCTCATTGGGCTGCAGCACCTGCTGCTGGAAGCAAAAGCACTCGAGCTTCTGGAAGTAGCCGGCCGATTGCATCGGCGCGTAGCTCGGGATCGCCTGCCCGACCATCGGCCGCGCTTCCAGGTTCACCAGGTCGTAGTCCACGCGCACCAGTTCACCCGGATGCACCTCGATGTGGTTCATGTGCGGCTTGAAGCGCCAGGGGCCCTGGCGGTTGGCATCGAACTCCACCACGATCTTGCGGCTGGTATCGACCTGCGTGTTGGCCGCCAGCTTGGCCGCGGCCGGGTCCTTGTTGGTCAGCAGGTTGATGCCGGTGACCTCGCAGATCTTGCGATAAATGGGCACCAGCGCCCAGCCAAAGCCGAACATCAGCAGCGCCACCACCACGAGCTTTTTGAGCATCGTGCTGTTGCTGACATCGGCCTGCGGCTCGGTCATTTGAGCAACCAGTACTTGGCAACGATGCCGATGAAAAACACGAGCGCAATGGAGGCCAGCACCAGCCCCGTGCGCTTGTTCTGCTCCCGATCCTGCTTGGTCTGACCCATTGTGCTCATCTGGCCGGCGCTGGCCGGCAAATGCGGCGCCGGCCTTGTCCTCTTGCGCTACTTCACCACCGGCGGCGTTTCAAACGTGTGAAATGGCGCCGGCGAGGCCACCGTCCACTCAAGCCCGCCATCATTGGCTTGCCAGGGATTGGCCGGCGCCTTCACGCCACCGCGAATGCACTTGATCACGATGTACAGGAACAGAAGCTGCGACAGGCCGAAGCCAAAGGCGGCAACCGTTGCCATCGCATTGAAGTCGGCAAACTGCATCGGGTAGTCGGCATAGCGACGCGGCATGCCAGCCAGGCCCAGGAAGTGCATCACGAAGAAGGTCAGGTTGAAGAAGATGACCGACAGCCAGAAGTGCAGCTTGCCCAGCGTCTCGTCGTACATGTAGCCGGTCCACTTGGGCAGCCAGTAGTAGGCGCCGGCAAAGATGGCAAACAGCGAGCCTGCCACCAGCACATAGTGAAAGTGCGCGACGACGTAATACGTGTCCTGCAGCTGGATGTCGATCGGCGCCATCGCGAGGATAAGGCCCGTGAAGCCGCCCATCGTGAACACGAACA
>JBIIZX010000214.1:0-6097 GCA_044346055.1 Burkholderiaceae bacterium
ATCGCTTCGTCCCCATGCGATGCCCCCGATCTTTGCCAAATATCGGTGTAACGCACGAGAACGCTTTTGGTTGTCATGATTTAAGGAAAGCTCAATAAAGTTGACCGGCTTTGTCGGATACTCGTATGATTCCCGATCAGATTGGTAGGGAATTCGGGTCGGAATGGCCACCATGGCCAATCCGCTGACCAATCCCAAAGAGCAGTCCCGCGAGGTCGTTCGATGAGGCTCACCACCAAAGGGCGTTTTGCAGTCACCGCCATGATTGACCTGGCTCTGCGCCAGCATCATGGTCCGGTTACGCTGGCTGGCATCAGCCAGCGCCAGAAGATCTCGCTTTCGTACCTGGAGCAGCTTTTCGGCAAGCTGCGCCGCCATGAACTGGTGGAGAGCACGCGCGGCCCGGGCGGCGGCTACACGCTGGGCAAGCCCATCAACCATGTTTCGGTTGCCGACATCATCTACGCCGTCGACGAGCCACTGGATGCGACCCAGTGTGGGGGCAAGGAAAACTGCCAGGACGAGGGACGCTGCATGACCCACGACCTGTGGGCCAATTTGAATCGCGTCATGGTCGACTATCTTGACTCCGTGTCACTGCACGACTTGGTTGAACAGCAAAAGCAACGGATGGCGCAGCAGGGTGTCAGCCTCGCCGTCCTGCACGATAATCGCCGCGAGGCGCGGGCCGCACGGCCCGTGGCACCGGCGGCTGAAAAAACCCAAGCGAAGACGCAACCCGCTGTCGGTTGAGGGAAAGCATGCAACTACCGATCTATCTGGACTATTCGGCCACCACGCCGGTCGATCCGCGCGTGGTCGACAAGATGGTCCCCTACCTGCGCCAGAGTTTCGGCAATCCGGCCTCGCGCAGCCACGCCTATGGCTGGGAAGCGGAAAAGGCTGTTGAGGAGTCGCGCGAGAGCATCGCCGCACTCGTCAATGCTGATCCGCGCGAGATCATCTTCACCTCCGGCGCCACCGAGTCGATCAACCTGGCGCTCAAGGGCGTGGCGCACTTCTACAAGGACAAGGGCAAACACCTTGTCACCGTGAAGACCGAGCACAAGGCTACTCTCGACACCATGCGCGAGCTCGAGCGCGAAGGCTACGAGGTCACCTACCTCGACGTGCAGCCTGACGGCCTGCTCGACTTCGCCAAGCTCGAAGCCACGCTGCGTCCCGACACCATCTGCGTGTCCGTGATGTATGTGAACAACGAGATCGGCGTCATCCAGGACATTCCGCGCATTGCAGAGCTGTGCCGCGCCAAGGGCATCGTGTTCCATGTGGACGCGGCCCAGGCCACGGGCAAGGTCGTGGTCGATCTTGCGGCGCTGAAGGTCGACCTGATGTCGTTCTCCGCGCACAAGACCTACGGCCCGAAGGGCATTGGTGCCCTGTACGTGCGGCGCAAGCCGCGCGTGCGGCTGGAGGCGCAGATGCATGGCGGCGGCCACGAGCGCGGCCTGCGCTCGGGCACGCTGCCAACCCACCAGATCGTCGGCATGGGCGAGGCGTTCCGGCTGGCCAAGGCCGAGATGGCGACCGAGAACGAGCGCATCCGCATGCTGCGTGATCGTCTCTGGAAAGGCCTGTCGGAGATCGACGAGGTCTACCTCAATGGCGACGTCGAGCAGCGTGTGCCGCACAACCTCAACGTGAGCTTCAACTTCGTCGAGGGCGAGAGCCTGATCATGGCGATCAAGGACGTTGCGGTGTCATCCGGTTCGGCCTGCACCTCGGCCTCGCTGGAGCCGTCGTACGTGCTGCGCGCGCTCGGGCGCAGCGACGAGCTGGCACACAGCTCGATCCGCTTCACCGTGGGCCGCTTCACGACTGAAGAGGAGATCGACTTCACCATCGATCTGGTCAAGCGCAAGGTCTCCAAGTTGCGCGAGATGTCGCCGCTGTGGGAGATGCACCAGGACGGAATCGACTTGAACACCGTGCAGTGGGCTGCACATTGAGTTGAACGGTTGCGAGTTTGAATCGATCGCCGGCGCCGCCGGACGGTCGTTTGGCAATGCAGGGAAAGCGCATCGGTGCACGATGCCAGGGAGCAAGACATGGCCTACAGCGAAAAACTGATTGATCACTACGAGAACCCCCGCAACGTCGGCTCGTTCGACAAGGGTGATGACGCGGTCGGCACCGGCATGGTCGGCGCGCCTGCGTGCGGCGACGTGATGAAGCTGCAGATCAAGGTCAACGACCAGGGCATCATCGAAGACGCGCGCTTCAAGACCTACGGCTGTGGTTCGGCCATTGCGTCCAGCTCGGTCGTCACCGAGTGGGTCAAGGGCAAGACGCTTGACCAGGCGATGCAGCTCAAGAACACGCAGATCGCAGAGGAACTTGCCCTGCCGCCCGTGAAGATCCACTGTTCGATCCTCGCCGAGGATGCGATCAAGGCCGCCATTGCCGACTACAGGAAGAAGAACGCCCAGCAGGACCAGATGGGCGAGGCAGCCGCCTGCGCCCCCAGCGAGCAGCGCGCCGCGGCCTGAGGCACGGCAACGGAGAACGATCATGGCGGTGACCTTGACCGAACGCGCCGCACAGCACGTGTCCGGCTTTCTGGCCCGCCGCGGCAAGGGCGTCGGCCTGCGCCTTGGCGTGCGCACTACCGGCTGCTCGGGCATGGCCTACAAGCTCGAGTATGCCGACGCAGCCAACCCCGAGGATCAGTCATTCGAGAGCCACGGGGTGAAGGTGTTCGTCGACCCCAAGAGCCTCGCCTACCTCGATGGCACCGAGCTCGACTTCGTGCGCGAGGGCCTGAATGAAGGCTTCAAGTTCAACAACCCGCGCGAGAAAGACCGCTGCGGCTGCGGCGAGTCGTTCCGCGTCTGATCGACCGGCATCTCCGCGTCTCGCAACGACCCGTCCCTCGATCACCAGACCTTGAAGCGGCTGCCGCAACGCAGCCGCTTCGTCTTTTGACCAACGAAACTCCTGCATGTCCGCGCCCGATCACTTTGCCTTACTGGGCCTGGCGCCGCGCTTCGCACTCGACCTTGCCGAGCTCGAGGCCGCGTTCAAGCGTGTGCAGGCACAAGTGCACCCGGACCGCTTTGCCGTTGCCTCGGCCGCCGAAAAGCGCGTGGCAATGCAGTGGGCCACGCGCGCCAACGAGGCGCACATGGTGCTGCGCAACCCGCTCGAGCGCGCGGCCTATCTTTGCGAGCTCAATGGCGCGCCGATCAATGCCGAGTCGAACACAGCCATGCCGACTGCGTTTCTGATGCAGCAGATGACTTGGCGTGAGGCGCTGGACGAGCTGCAGGACGACGGTGATCCCACCGCTGCACGCGCGCGCCTGCAGGCTGAAGTGGCGGCCGAGCATGCGCGCATCGTCGATGAACTCGGCGCCAAGCTTGATGCCGAGCGCGACTTTGCCGCCGCTGGCGCGCTGGTGCGGCAGTTGATGTTCATCGACAAGTTCGGGCGCGAAGTCGAGCACGCGGCGCACGCTGCACCTGCCGCATCTGCTGCGGCATCGCTCGCGGCCAATGCCAGACTGGTCGAGGGGCACTAATTGGCGCTGCTGCAGATTGCCGAGCCCGGCATGTCCACCGCCCCGCACCAGCATCGCCTGGCAGTGGGGATCGACCTTGGCACGACCAATTCACTGGTGGCCACGGTGCGCCATGGCCTGCCGGAGGTGCTCGCTGACAGCGAGGGCCGCGCGCTGTTGCCTTCGGTCGTGCGCTATGGCGCCGCCGGTGCGGTCGAGGTGGGGCAGGCCGCGCAGCAACAGCAGGCGACCGATCCGCGCAACACGATCTCCTCGGTCAAGCGTTTCATGGGGCGCGGCGTCAAGGACGTAGCCCACGTTGAGAACCTGCCCTACGACTTCGTCGATGCGCCGGGCATGTTGCAACTGCGGACCGTGGCCGGTATCAAGAGCCCGGTTGAAGTCTCGGCTGAGATCCTCAGAGTGCTGCGCGAGCGCGCTGAGGCAGCGCTGGGGGGAGAACTTGTTGGCGCCGTGATCACTGTGCCAGCCTACTTTGACGACGCGCAGCGCCAGGCCACCCGCGATGCAGCGCGCCTGGCCGGCCTCAATGTGCTGCGCCTGCTCAATGAGCCGACGGCGGCCGCGCTCGCCTACGGACTCGACAATGGTGTGGAGGGCATCTACGCCGTCTATGACCTCGGTGGCGGCACCTTCGACATCTCGATCCTCAAGCTGACCAAGGGCGTGTTCGAGGTGCTTGCGACGGGTGGCGATTCCGCACTTGGCGGCGATGACTTTGACCATCGCCTGTACTGCTGGGCACTGGAGCAGAGCAACCTGTCGCTGCTGCCGCCCGAGGACCAGAGCCTGCTGACGGCCAAGGCCCGCGCGGCCAAGGAGTCGCTGTCGAGCAAGGGCAAGACGACCATGCAGGCGCGCCTGACTGGCGGGCAGTGGGTCAACCTGTCGATCAGCGCCGATGCCTTCGCCTCGATCACCCAGCACCTGGTGAGCAAGACGCTGGAGGCAACGCGCAAGGCGCTGCGCGATGCCGGACTGAAGCCAACTGAAGTCAAGGGCGTGGTGCTGGTCGGTGGTGCCACGCGCATGCCGCACGTGCGCAAGGCCGTGGCCGATCTCTTTGAGCAGGCGCCGCTCACCAATATCGATCCAGACCAGGTGGTGGCCGTCGGCGCCGCGATGCAGGCCAATCTGCTGGTGGGCAATCGCATGGCTGGCGACGACTGGCTGCTGCTGGACGTGACACCGCTGTCACTCGGACTGGAGACGATGGGTGGCTTGGTCGAGCGCGTGATTCCGCGCAACTCCACCATCCCGGTGGCGCGCGCGCAGGAGTTCACGACCTTCAAGGACGGCCAGACCGCGATGGCCATTCACGTGGTGCAGGGCGAGCGCGAGCTCGTCGCCGACTGTCGTTCGCTGGCGCGCTTTGAGCTGCGTGGCATTCCGCCCATGGTTGCCGGCGCCGCGCGAATCCGCGTGACGTTCCAGGTCGATGCCGATGGCCTGCTGGCGGTGACCGCGCGCGAAGCCATCACGGGTGTCGAGGCGAAAGTCGAAGTCAAGCCGTCGTACGGGCTGGCCGACGAGGAGATCGCACGCATGCTGCAGGAGTCAATGGGCACGGCTGAGGTCGACATGCGCGCGCGTGCCCTGCGCGAGCAGCAGGTGGAGGCGCGCCGCCTGCTGGAGGCGACTGAAGCCGCCCTTGCGGCCGATGCTGACGTGCTCTCAGCCGATGAACGCGTGGAGATCGATGGCCTGCTGGCGGGCTTGCGCAGCGTGGCTGACAGTGACGATGCCGATGCGATCAAGTCCGCCATCGACGCAGTGGCGCACGGCACCGACGAGTTTGCGGCACGTCGCATGGACCGCTCGATCCGCGCGGCGCTGGCCGGCAAGCGGGTCGACGAGATTGGCACCAGATAGCGTTACGCATCGAGCCATGCCGAAAATCATTGTCTTAGCGCACGAGGAAATCTGCCCTGCAGGGGCCGAGATCGAGGCGCAGCCGGGCAAGAGCATCTGCCGCAACCTGCTGGATAACGACATCGAGATCGAGCACGCCTGTGAGCTGTCATGCGCCTGCACCACCTGCCACGTCATCGTGCGCAAAGGGTTCGACTCGCTCAACCCGTCTGATGAAGACGAGGATGATCTGCTCGACATGGCCTGGGGCCTCACGCCCACGTCGCGCCTGTCCTGCCAGGCGATCGTGGGCGACACCGATCTCACCGTCGAGATCCCCAAGTACTCGATCAACCACGCCAAGGAAAATCACTGAGAAAGGCGCGGCCATGAAGTGGACCGACACGCTGGAAATCGCCATCGCTCTGGCGGACAAGCATGCCGACGTGGATCCAAAGACGATCCGCTTTACCGATCTGCACCGCTGGGTGCGTGAGCTCGACGGATTTGCCGATGATCCCAATCGCTCCAACGAGAAGATCCTAGAGGCGATCCAGATGGCGTGGATCGACGAGGCCGCCTAGCCCGGATGTTTCACCAGTCACTGTTGTATGGGCCTGGTGGAGCAAGTGACCGTGCCATTTGGGCGTTTCTGATGGTGTAACCGGTGCATTGATGCGCTGCTGAGTCTGGGTGTCAGCCGCG
>JBIIZX010000010.1:0-19506 GCA_044346055.1 Burkholderiaceae bacterium
ACCGTACATCTGGGAAGTTGTCGCAGTCGGCGCGGCTTTCGACGGCAGTCATTGACAGTTCAAAGGGAGAAGCAGCATGTTGAAAGGCAAGACCGCACTGGTCACCGGTTCCACCAGCGGCATCGGGCTGGGCATCGCGCGGGCACTGGCGGCCAATGGCGCCAACATCGCGTTCAACGGTTTTGGCGATGCAGCAGCGATCGAGGCCCTGCAAAAAGAAGTCGCCACGACCTACGGCGTGCAGACGTTCTATCACGGGGCCGACATGAGCAAGCCGGCCGAGATCCGCGACTTGGTGGTGCAGGCGCAGGCCAAGCTGGGCAGCGTGGACATTCTCGTCAACAACGCCGGCATCCAGTTCGTGTCGGCAATCGACGCGTTCCCTGAAGAGCGCTGGGACGCCATCATCGCTATCAACCTGACCTCGAACTTCCATGCCATCAAGGCGGCACTGCCGGCGATGAAGAAGAAGAACTGGGGCCGAATCATCAACATCGCCTCGGTGCATGGCCTGATCGGCTCCGAGAACAAGAGCGCCTACGTCGCTGCCAAGCACGGCGTGGTGGGGCTCACCAAGGTGGTGGCGCTGGAGACCGCGACCACCGGCATCACCTGCAATGCCGTGTGCCCCGGCTGGGTGCTGACACCGCTGGTGCAAAAGCAGATCGACGATCGCGCCGCCGAGCGGAAGATCAGCGTCGATGAAGCACGCAAGAGCCTACTTGGCGAGAAGCAACCGTCGCAGGACTTCGTCACGACCGAGCAGCTCGGTCAATTGCTGGTGTTCCTGTGTTCGGACGCCGGCGCGCAGATCCGCGGGGCGGCCTGGAACGTCGATGGCGGCTGGTGTGCGCAATAGCTTGCGGAGCGTAAAGATCCCCGCCAAAGCCGGGGGCGCTCCCTTGGTCGCTAGTGCTGGTGCTCAACCGGCAGCACGCTGACCGCGACCTTCAGGCTGTGTTCGCCTCCGCCGCGGATCACCCCGCGCACCGGCATGACGTCGCCATAGTCGCGCCCGATGGCGAGCGTCACGTGGGTCGCGGTCTCACGGGGCAGCATTGCGTTGGTCGGGTCGAAGTCAATCCAGCCCAGCGGCGGGCACCAGACGCTGACCCAGGCGTGCGAAGCATCGGCACCAAGCAGGCGCGGCGCATCACGAGGTGGCTGCGTGAGCAGATAGCCGCTGACGTAGCGCGCCGGCACATGCAGGCAGCGCAAGGCGCCGATCATCAGGTGGGCAAAGTCCTGGCACACGCCGCGGCGCAATTGCAGCACTTCGGTCAGCGGCGTGTGTACCTCCGTCGCATTGCCGTCATAGGTGAAGTCGGCGTGAATGCGCTGCATCAGCTCGGTCGCGGCTTCGAGCAGCGGCCGGCCGGCGGCAAACGTGGCGCTGGAGTAGGCGCGCAGCGCGGCCAAGCGCGGCACAAAGGGCGACGCGAAGACAAACTCGCTGGCCGGCTCGAATGCACCGCCCGCTTTGTAACGGCAGACCTGCGCCACTTCGTCCCAGGGCAGTGACGTGGTGCCGCGAGTCACCGGCGTGCGTGATTTTGCGAGCGTCACGCGACTGCGGCTCACCACGCGCAACGCCTCATGCGGCGCGTACAGACCGAAGGCATCGCGCGTGTTGCCGAAGACATCGGTACTTTGCGTCCAGTGCTGCGGGGGCGGCTCGATCTCAATCGTGGTGCTCTGCACGTGCTGACCAGGAAACGGCCGCGGGCGCAGATGCGCCATGTGCTGCGCGAGGTCGACGCGTGCGCTATAGGCATAGTCGGTGGCGTGGACGACGTCGAGCGTGAGCATCAGCCAAGCACCTGATAGCCGGTCGCGTGACTGAAGTAGCGCGCACTAATCGCATTCGACAGCACCGAGGCCGCCTCGCGCAGCGCAGCGGTGAGTTCGGCCAGTGCGGGCAGGCGGCGCTCGGCCTCACCAGTGCACAGTGCGGCCAGCGCCGGCCAGCTGTCCGACGCGGGCAGCAGTGCGAGCAATTGCGCCGGTGGCGTGGGTAGGCGGGTGATCTCACTGCGCAGCAGTTCAACCACGCAGGCGAGCGCGCGTGGATTGGCGGTGTCCTGCACAAGCAGATGCACCAGCGGAGGCAGCTGCTGCCGGCCCTGGTAGAGGGCGCGATACGTCACCGTGCTGTCGAACAGCGCCAGCAGCAGGTCGAAGCCGCCCTCCTCGTAAAGTGCGCCCGTGGCCTCGAATGCGGCCAGTGTGCCCGCCAGGCACGCGAGCCGTTCGATCTGCCGCCCGATCGTGAGCAGCCGCCAGCCGTCGTCGCGCGTCATGCGGTCGGCCTGCGCACCCGTGACCGCGGCCAGATCGATGCTCAGGCGCCTTAGCGCATCGAGCGCCAACGCGCTGCTGCGGCTGCGTTGCGCCTCGGCCGCCGCCTTGTCATCCAGCGCAAACCGTTGCAATGCCAGGCGCAGCAGCCGCCAGTGCTCGGACGACAGCCGCTCCTTGATCTGGCTGCCGGCCCGCTGCATGCAAGCCAGGTTGAAGGCGACACTGTCGGCGTTGGCGTTCTGCAAGGAGGCCAGCAGCGTGCGCTCGAACACGCTTGCCGCATGCGCGCCCGTGGGTGCTGGTGTCTTGGCCGGCGTCAAACCATGCTCAAGTGCAAGGCGCCCGAGCACGTTGGCCACCGCCGTCACGGGCGTGGTATCTCCGGCGATCAGCGCCAGCGTGGCCTGCGCCAGGCGCGTCGTGTGATCGGCGCGCTCGGCATAGCGGCCCATCCAGAACAGGTTCTCGGCGGCGCGGCTGGTCACCGGGCGGCGCTGCTGCACGAGGTCATCGGGCCGCAAGGCCCCGGGCAGCATCGAGTACCGATCGACCTGCCCGCTGGTCTGCACCCAGGTGTCGAGGGAGCTGCCGCCGCTTTGCATCGACACCACGCGCTGCGCGCGGCCAGCAATGCGCGTGAGCCCACCGGGCAGTGCCTGCCAGCGGCCCTCGCCGTCGGCGATCGCAAACACGCGCACCATGGTCGCGCGCGGCAGCAGCAGGCCATCCTGCCAAATGCGCGCCTGCGACAGCGGCAGGTAGTCCTGCACCGTGTAAGCGGCGGGGTCGGCTTCGATCCGCGCATGCAGCGCCTTGAGCATGTCGGCCGACAGTTCCGCGCCGATCACCGCATCGACCCGCTCTTCGCCGTCGCGCAGGGCTGAAGTTGGATAGGTGGGCTTGATCACCTTGTCCGCCAGCTGCCCGGCCACCGCCTCCCACGCCGCCGCCTCCCCGCACCACCAGCTCGCCAGTGAAGGCAGTGCCAGCGGCTCGCCCAGCAAGCGTTCGCTGATCGCCGGCAAGAAGCCTTGCAGCGCCGGGCTTTCAAGGAAGCCTGATCCGAGCGCGTTGGCCACCAGCACCTGACGCGCACGAATCGCTTGCAGCAGGCCCGGCACGCCAAGCGCCGAGTCGGGCCGCAGCTCCAGCGGATCGCAGAAGTCATCGTCCAGCCGCCGCAGGATGGCGTGCACCCGCTCCAGACCGTGCACGGTCTTCAGAAACACGCGGTCCTCGCGCACCGTGAGGTCGGAGCCTTCCACCAGCGGCACGCCGAGGTAGCGCGCCAGGTAGGCCTGCTCGAAGTACGTCTCGTTGTACGGCCCGGGCGTCAAGAGCACGATGCGCGGCGCCTCGCCCGGCTCGGCGAGCGGCGCATGCTGCGTGATGGTGTCCAGCAGGCGGCGGAAGCTGGAGGCCAGCCGCTGCACTGACAGCGCACGAAACGCCTCCGGAAACTGGCGCGAGACGATCAGCCGGTTCTGCAGCGCATAGCCAAGCCCGGACGGCGCCTGGGTTCGATTGGACACGATCCACCATTGACCATCAGGCGCACGCGCCAGATCGAACGCCGCAATCTGCAGGTAGGTGCCGCCAACGGGCTTGACGCCCGCAAGCGGCCGCACATAGCCGGGGTGGCCGAAGACGAGTGCCGGTGGCAGCAAGCCATCGGCCAGCAGCTGCTGCGGCCCATAGATGTCCTGCAGCACGCGCGAGAGCAAGCCCGCGCGTTGCGTGACACCAAGCTCGATCTCGCGCCAGTCAGCCGCACTGATGATGAAGGGCAAGAGGTCGAGCGACCACGGGCGCGCCGGCCCGTCGGCGCCGTGCTCCGAGTACACGTTGTAGGTGATGCCGTCGTCGCGGATCTGGCGCTGCAAAGCCGCCAGGCGCCGGTCGAGGTCACCCAGCTCATCACCAGCCAGTTGCTGGAAGAACTGCTGCCATTGCGGCCGGAACTGGTTGTCCGCATCGCGCAGCTCGTCGTAGTGCGCGGAACGCCCGGGCATCGCGCGCGCCAGTGCGGCCGCCACCGGATGCGTGTCGTCAAATGAGAAGCTCGCCTGGGCCACCTAGCCGATGTCCTCGACAAATGTCACCAGGTTGCCGTCCGGGTCCAGCACCGCAAACTCGTGCGGGCCCCAAGGGCGATCGCCGAGTGGCGCATTGGGATGCACCACACCAGCGTCGTGGCAATGCGTGTAGAGAGCATCGATGCCATTGACCAGAATGCGGCAGCCCGTGGCCTCGGCAATGCGAAGGTCATCGCAGGCCCAGAAGTGCAATTCCACCTGATCGCGCTCGACGATGCCGTAGACCCCCTGCTCGGCATGCACCTCGGCAAAGCCGAGATGCTGGACGAAAAAGTCGATGCTGCGCCGTACATCTAAAGAGGCGAGCACGGGCACGGCCTGCATGAAGGTCGTCGTCATCGCAACTCGTCAATCCCGCTTGCGCAAGCGCGCTCAGTGCTGCCGCAGGTCCAGCGTGAAGGGGAACTCGAGGCTGCGCTGTGACGGCGCGACCGCCATGCGTCCCGGCGTGTGGCCCAATTTGAGAAAGCGTGCAAGACGGCGGCTCTCGGCCTCGAAGGCATTGACCGGAAAGACCTCGTGATTGCGGCCCCCAGGATGCGCCACATGGTACCGGCAGCCACCGAGCGAGCGGCCAAGCCAGCCATCGACGATGTCGAAGGTCAGCGGCGCATGCACACCAATGGTCGGGTGCAGTGCCGAGGCCGGCTGCCAGGCGCGATAACGCACGCCGGCCACGAACTCGCCGGCGCGGCCGGTGGGCTGCAAGGGCACGGCCACACCATTGCAGGTGATCACGTGGCGCGAGTCGTTCAGGCCCGTCACGCGCAGCTCGACACGCTCCAGCGACGAGTCGACATAGCGCACGGTGCCGCCCGCCATGCCTTCCTCGCCCATCACGTGCCAGGGTTCCAGCGCGCTGCGCAGCGTGAGGTGGATGCCGCGCGTGGCCACTTCGCCAAACAGCGGGAAGCGGAACTCGAAGTGCGGCGCGAACCATTGCGCATCAAACGGGTAGCCGGCCGCACCGAGCTCGGTCAGCACGTCCTCGAAGTCCTGCTGCAAAAAGGTTGGCAGCAGGAAGCGGTCGTGCAGCTCGGTGCCCCAGCGGGCGAGCCTGGCGCGATACGGCTGGCGCCAGAACCACGCGACCAGCGCACGCAGCAGCAGCTGCTGCACCAGGCTCATGCGCGCGTGCGGCGGCATCTCGAACGCGCGCAGCTCCAGCAGGCCGAGGCGGCCGGTGGGGCCATCGGGCGAATACAGCTTGTCGATACAGAACTCGCTTCGGTGCGTGTTGCCGGTGACATCCACCAGGATGTTGCGCAGCGCGCGATCCACCAGCCACGGCGCCACCCGGCCATGGCGCGCCATCTGCGTGTGCAGTTCATCGAAGGCGATCTCCAGCTCATAGAGCTGGTCATTGCGCGCCTCGTCCACTCGCGGGGCCTGCGAGGTGGGCCCGATGAACAAACCGGAGAAGAGATACGACAGGCTCGGGTGGTTGTGCCAGAAGGCGAGCAGGCTGGCGAGCAGATCGGGGCGGCGCAGGAACGGTGAGTCGCCCGGCGTGGCGCCACCGAGAACGAAGTGATTGCCGCCGCCCGTGCCGGTGTGGCGGCCGTCCAGCATGAACTTCTCGGTCGACAGGCGCGTGTGGTGCGCGGCCTCGTACAGGAACTCAGTGTGGTCGACCAGTTCAGCCCAGTCGTGCGCGGGATGGATGTTGACCTCGATGACACCCGGATCCGGCGTGACCGCAAGCCCGGTCAAGCGTGGATCGCGCGGCGGCGGATAGCCTTCGAGCACCAGCGGCAGGCGCAGCTCGCTGGCGGTGGCTTCGATCGCGGCCAGCAGCTCCAGATAGTCTTCCAGGTGCGCCAGCGGCGGCATGAAGACATACAGCACCTTTGCCTGTCCCCCCTGCTCGGCCTCGGCCTCCGGGCCGTTCATGCGCTGCGGGTCACGCACTTCCACGCACAGCGCGGTGCGCGTGACCCAGCTGGCGGACTCGAAGCGCTCTGGTGCGCGATCGGGCACGGGCTGCCACGAGCCACCGGGCGCCCGTCCGCCGCTTGCACCGGTGGACACGGCGCCGCCGGGTGCTGCTTCGGCGTGCGCGCCGGTATCGGCACCAGCGTTGGCCGCAGCGGCGCGGGCGGCAGCGTCCGCGTCCTGGCCTCCTTGCAAGGCGACGGCGCCGCCCTCGGCAAAACCGCCGCCGAGTGCGTGCGGCGCATACTGGCGCCGCACGTCGGCGTGCAGCGGCAGCGTGGGTTTTGGAGCAAACGGATCCTGCGCGTGCAGGTAGGGAAAGTCGCTCTTGCTCACCCACGGCAGCGAATCCAGCGGCAAGCGATAGCCCATGGGCGAGTCGCCCGGAATCAGGAACATGCGCTCGTCGCGCAGGAACCAGGGGCCGGTGCGCCAGGCGCCCGTGGGGTCGCGCGAGATCGGTATCGCATAGCCGACCGGGCGCTTGAGCCCTTGTTCGAACACGCGGCGCAGGCGAGCGCGTTCCTGCTCATCCTCCAGGCGCGCGTCAAACGGATCGACGTTCGCAGGCAGGCGCCGCTCGCGCCACAGGTAGTACAGCGTGTCCTCATAGCCGGCCTGGATGAACTTCGGATCCAGCGCCAGCCGCTGCGCCAGCCGCTCGATGAACCGCTGCGCGTCGTCGTCGCCCACCGACGAGGCCTTGCTCTCGTCGGCGAACAGGGCGGCGTCGTTCCAGCTCGGCTGGCCATCGTCCCGCCAGAACACCGACAGCGCCCAGCGCGGCAGCTGCTCACCGGGGTACCACTTGCCCTGCCCCATGTGCACGAAGCCGCCCGCGCCGTACTTTTCGCGCAGACGGTGCAGCAGCTTGGTGGCAAGCGCCCGCTTGGTGGGGCCCAGGGCGCTGGTGTTCCATTCAGCGCCGTCGCGATCGTCGATCGACACGAAGGTCGGCTCGCCGCCCATGGTCAGCCGCACATCGGCCTTCAGCAGATCGGCGTCTACCCGGTGGCCGAGCGCATCGATCGTGCTCCACTGCTCGTCGGTGTAGGGCTTGGTGACGCGCGGTGCCTCATAGATGCGCGTCACCTCCATGTGGTGACCAAACTCGACCTTGCAGTCGTCCACGCTGCCGGTCACGGGTGCTGCCGAACTCGGGTCCGGCGTGCAGGCGACCGGGATGTGGCCTTCGCCTGCGAGCAGGCCTGAGGTTGGGTCGAGTCCGACCCAGCCGGCGCCCGGCAGATACACCTCGCACCAGGCGTGCAGATCGGTGAAGTCGACCTCCGCGCCACTGGGACCATCGAGCGACTTCACATCCGGCTTCAACTGGATCAGGTAGCCGGAGACAAAGCGCGCGGCCAGGCCCATGTGCCGCAGGGTCTGCACCAGCAGCCAGCCGCTGTCGCGGCACGAGCCCGCCGCGCTTTCCAGGGTCTCGTTGGGCGTCTGCACGCCGTGCTCCATGCGGATCAGATAGCGGATCTCGCTTTG
This sequence comes from Burkholderiaceae bacterium, assembly GCA_044346055.1. Lineage (GTDB taxonomy): Bacteria > Pseudomonadota > Gammaproteobacteria > Burkholderiales > Burkholderiaceae_F > JALHMQ01. The sequence continues at coordinate 7,830 of JBIIZX010000010.1, forward strand.
CAGCCGGTGATTGAGCTCGACCAGGAAGTCGATGGTCCGGCGCTCGCGCCGGTCGATGGTCTTGAGGAACTGCGCAAAGCGCCCGGTTGCCGGCTCCTTGGCCAGGTAGGGCAGCAGGTCGTGATGCAGGCTGGCGTCGTAGGTGAAGGGAAACTGTTCGGCGCTCGGCTCGAGAAAGAAGTCGAACGGGTTGTAGACCGACATCTCGGCCACCAGATCGACGGTGATCTTCAGTTCCGTGGTCTTGTCTGGAAAGACCAGCCGCGCCAGGTAGTTCGAAAACGGATCCTGCTGCCAGTTGATGAAGTGGCCGCCCGGCTCGACCCGCAGCGAGTACGACAGGATCGGCGTCCGGCAATGCGGCGCGGGGCGCAGGCGCACCACCTGCGGCGACAGGCCAACCCGGCGGTCGTAGCTGTAGGTCGTGACGTGGTTCAGGGCGACGTGGATGGACATGTGTCTTGGTGAAACGTGAAAGGTGAAAAGTGAAACGCAGGGAACCCGGATACGACGTGCCTCAGCTCACGTTTCACGTTTCACGTTTCACCTTTCACCCTGGACGCTGCCGGCAACAAGTTGCACCTGCCCCGTCGGCCGGCTCTCCAGCGTGGCCGGAAGCGGCGCACGCACGGGATGCGACACCTCGACCTCCAGCTTGGGCGCATCCGGCGCGGCCCCGGCATCGCGCCAGGTCGGGTCCGGGATCTCCTGGAACACCTGCTTCAGTCGGGCACCCCAGGTGTTGCGGATCATCTGCATGTACTGGTTGTGCTGGTCCACTTGCACAAACTTGGTGACCTGCAATGCACCTTCTTCGTACACCAGCAGGTCCAGCGGCAGCCCCACCGAGATGTTGGAGCGCAAGGTGGAATCCATGCTGATCAGCGCGCACTTGGCAGCCTCATCGAGCGGCGTGGCCGGTGTCACCACGCGATCGATGATCGGCTTGCCGTACTTGGCTTCGCCGATCTGGAAGTACGGATTCTCGGGCGTGGCCTCGATGAAGTTGCCGGCCGCGTAGACCTGGAACAAGCGGGTGCGCTCGCCACGGATCTGCCCGCCCAGGATGAAGTGGCAGTTGAAGTCGATGCCGGCATCCTTGAGCGCCTGCCCATCGCGCTCATACACCTCGCGCACCGCCTCACCAACGATGCGCACGGCATCGAACAGCGTCTTGGCGTTCCAAACGCTGTGCTCGTTCGGCCCCGTCCGTTCGGTGACGATCTGGCGCACTGCCTGGGTGATGGCAAGGTTGCCGGCCGACAGCAGCACCATGAGGCGCTCGCCCGGGTGCTCGAACACCGTCATCTTGCGGAACGTGGAAATTTGGTCCACCCCGGCGTTGGTGCGCGAATCGCCAAGGAACACCATGCCGGCGTTCAGCTTCATGGCCACGCAATAGGTCATGCCGCCACCGTCCCCACACTGATCGGCACCAGGAAGTCCTGGCTGATACGGCCGCCGAGATCGTTGATGCGCTCCAGAAAGCGCGTCAAAAACGCGTGCAGCCCCTGGCTCTGGATGTCCACTACGCGGCTGTATTGCAGCTCCGCGCGAATCAGGCCGGCGCGCCTTTCTGTCTCACCTGAGCGGCTGTTGCGCACCTTTTCGAGATTGGCGCACACCTCGTTCATGCAGTTGATGAGCGAGCGCGGCATGTCATCGCGCAGGATGAGCAACTCGGCCACGCGCGCCGGCGTGATGATGTCGCGATACACCTTGCGATAGATCTCGAAGGCCGAGACCGAGCGCAATATGGCGGCCCAGTAATAGAAGTCCAGATGCTGCGCGTCATTCCACTGCGACATCCCGGCCGGGGTCATGCTCTGCGTCATGCCACCCAGTGTCTGCGACAGGCCGGTCGCGCTCATCGACTGCCCAGCCTGCGGCTGGCGCTGCGCATGGAACTTCACATCGATCAGCCGCGCGGTGTTGTCGGCGCGCTCCAGGAAGGTGCCCAGACGCACGAAGTAGAACGCCTCGTCCTTGAGCATGGTGCCAATGGTGACCCCGCGCGACAGGTGCGAGCGGAACTTCACCCACTCGAAGAATTGCTGCGGATCACGCCCCAGGAGCTTGCTGCGCAGCTGCTGCTGCAGCTCGAGCCAGGTGTCGTTGTGGGTCTCCCACACCTCGGTGGTGATCGAGCCGCGCACCGCGCGTGCGTTCTCGCGCGCTGCCTGCAGGCAGCAGTAGATCGACGAAGGATTGCTGGGGTCGCGCACTAGGAAGTCGAGCACGTCGGCCGGGGTGGTCACGGAATAACGGCCCTCATAAGCACCCTGCAGCTCGGAGATGCTCAACACGGCACGCCAGGCGCACTCAACGTCCTCGGCCGGCTGCGGCAGCAGCGACGTGGACATCGTCACATCGAGCATGCGCGCAGTGTTTTCCGCGCGCTCGATGTAGCGCGCCATCCAGAACAGGTGATCGGCGGTGCGACTTAGCATGGTGATCGGTGATCAGTGATCAGTGATCGGTCAAGGGCGTCGACGCCTCGCGACCCTGCGACACGATGTCTTGCTTCACCAGCATGCCTCTCAAAATTCAAAACACAGCTCCCTATCCGCCGCTGGCGATCACTGATCACTGATCACCGATCACCGATCACCGCTCCAGCACCCACGTGTCCTTCGTGCCGCCACCTTGCGAGGAATTGACGACCAGCGAGCCTTCGCGCAGCGCGACCCGGCACAGGCCACCCGGCACGGTGACGATGTCCTTGCCAGAGAGCACATAGGGGCGCAGGTCGATGTGGCGCGGCGCGACGCCTTGCTCGACGAAGGTCGGGCAGGTAGACAGAGCCAGCGTCGGCTGCGCGATGTAGTTGCTCGGATTGGCGCGCACGCGCTCGGCAAACTCGGCGATCTCCTTGCTGCTGGAGGCTGGGCCGACCAGCATGCCGTAGCCACCGGCGCCATGCACTTCCTTGACCACCAGCTCCGCCATGTTGGCCAGCATGTAGGACAGGTCCTTGGCATCGCGGCCCTTGTAGGTGGGGACGTTATGCAGGATCGGATCCTCGTTCAGGTAGAACTTGATCATGTCCGGCACATACGGATAGATCGATTTGTCGTCGGCGATGCCGGTGCCGATCGCATTGCACAGTGTGACGCGACCGGCGCGATACACATCGAGGATGCCGCGCACGCCGAGCGTCGAGTCGGCGCGGAAGTGCGCCGGATCGAGAAAGTCATCATCGATGCGGCGGTAGATCACGTCGACCCGCTGCGGCCCGCGCGTGGTGCGCATGAACACGGCGTTGTCGGCGACAAACAGATCCTGGCCCTCGACCAGCTCGATGCCCATTTGCTGCGCCAGGAAGGCGTGCTCGAAGTAGGCCGAGTTGTACATGCCGGGACTGAGCAGCACGCAGGTCGGATTGTCAACGCCCTGCGGTGCCACTGAGCGCAGGTTTTCGAGCAGCACGTCCGGGTAGTGCGCGACCGGGGCCACGCGATGCAGGCTAAAGAGATCCGGGAACAGCCGCATCATCATCTTGCGGTTTTCGAGCATGTAGCTCACGCCGCTGGGCACCCGCAGGTTGTCTTCCAGCACGTAGAACTCGCCCTGGCCTCCGACAGTGTCGGCAACACGCACGAGATCGATGCCGGCGATGTGCGAATAGATGTTCTTCGCAACATTGACGCCCTGCATCTCCGGGCGATACTGGCTGTTCTTGAGCACCTGCTCGGCCGGCACCTTGCCGGCCTTCAGGATCGCCTGGTCGTGATAGACGTCGTGGATGAACAGATTGAGCGCCCGCACGCGCTGCGCCAGGCCCGCGTCAAGCATCCTCCACTCGTAGGTCGTGAGGATGCGCGGGATGACGTCGAACGGAATGAGCCGCTCGGTGCCGCTGCCATCCTCATCCTTGTCACCGTAGACCGCGAACGTGATCCCCACGCGGCGGAACACAAGGTCGGCTTCCTCGCGCTTGTTGCTCATGCGCTCGGCGCTCTGGCGCAGCAGCCAGTCCTGGTACTGACGATAGGGCGCGCGGATCGAAGAATCGTCCGCGGTCATCTCGTCATAGGGGCTCGCGCGCAGTGCCACAGTCATGTTCTCGGTTGTCGCTGGCGCATCAGTATCAAGCAAGTTTGAGGCCAACGCAGTCAATCAAAGCTTGGCTGCACCTCGGGTTGCAGCTCGGCTTGCGGATCCGCCATCGGATCAGGCTCGCCGCTGGCTTCGCTCAGCGGTTCCGGGATTGCGCCGTTCATGCGCCGGCTCGCATTGCTGCCGGCGGCGTCCGCATCGTAGCCGGTCGCAGCGCCGCCCGTCCGCGGCGGGCCAGCGTCGTCGACCTGCGCCAAGTTCGCCGCGCCGGGCTGGTTATGCCAGTAGCGCCGCCCCTGCCAGCGCCAGGCGCTGACGCTGTCTTGCCCATCGGCGCGCAGGCGCCATTGCACGGCACCCCCGGCATCTGTGCGCCAGACCCGGGCGCCGGCGGCTTGATAGCGCGCCACCACGCCAGCATCCGGGTGGCCAAAACGGTTGCGATAGCCAGCCTGGACCATGACCGCATCCGCACCCATGGCGCGCACCATCACGTCGGTCGACGAATTGCGGCTGCCATGATGGGGAGCCATGGCGACGGCGGCGCGCAAGCTCGCCGCGTCCTGGCCGCGTGCCACCAGCGCCGCTTCCTCGCGCGCCGGCAGGTCCCCGGTCAACAGCACGCGGCGGCCGGCCGCCTCGATCAGCACCACACAGCTCATAGCATTGGTGCTTTTCTTGCGGGCGTAGTCGGCTGCCAGCGGGTGCAGCACATCCACGCGCAGGGGCGGCAGTCGCAGCGACTGGCCGGCCTCGCATTGCATCACCGGCGCACCCGCCAGCGCGCGATGGCCCGGATCCATCGACGTGAGAACCTGCCGCACCGGCAGCAGGCGCAGCAGCGAGGCGGCGCCACCCGAATGGTCGCTGTCCAGGTGCGAGACGATCATGAGGTCAATCGCGTTGATGCCGCGCCATCGCAGGTAGGGCGCGATCACGCGGCCACCGGCGTCGGACTGCACCGAGTAACGCGGGCCGGTGTCGTACAGCACGACCTGATTGCCGCTCTCTATCAGCACGGCAGCACCTTGCCCGACATCCAGTGCCGTGACCCACAGCTCGTCCGGTCCTGGGCGCTCTCCCGGCCACAGCAGCATCGGCAGCAGCCACAACGCGCCGGCCCAGCGAGCCGGCCAGCCCGTGGGTGCCAGCAGCCATGCCACACCGAGCAGCGCGAACGGCACGGTCCACCATGGCGGCGCGGGCAAGGCAAGGCTCGCCCAGCGCAGCTCACCGAGCCAGGCCAGCGCCTGCGCAAGCAGCGCGAAGAGCCAGTGCGCGATTGCCAGCGCAGGCGTCGCCAGGGCGGCAAGTGGCTCGGGCAGCAGCACGAACAGCCCGCCTATCAAGGCCAGCGGGGTCACGATAAGACTCACGAGCGGAATCGCCACCGCATTGGCCACCGGCGAGACCAGCGAGACCTGCTGAAACAGCATCAAGGTCAAAGGCACCAGCGCCAGGGTGACAGCCAGTTGCACGCGGGCTGCCTCAACAAGCTTGCTGCGCCAGCCTGTTCCGGCGCCGGGTTCGCCGGCTTGCAAACGGCTGCCGAGTGCATAGAGGATCGCAGCCACCGCCCCGAACGACAGCCAGAAGCCGGGCGCCAACACCGCCCACGGATCGAGCAGCGTCACCACCGCCGCGGCAGCGGCCAGCGTCAGCGTGGGCCGCAGCGCCAGGCGAGACAGCAGCGCCACCGCGACCGTGGCCAGCATGAAGAAGGTGCGCTGCGCCGGTACACCCCAGCCGGCAAGCAGGCAGTACGCAAGCGCGGCGAACATGCCGGCGATAGCCGCCGCGGTCTGCGACGGCGCCAGGCGCAGCAGCCGCCGCGAGCGGCGCCACAGCGCGCTCGCTGCCAGCGCGGCGAGGCCGGCGATCATCGTGATGTGCAGGCCGCTGATGCTCACCAGGTGACTGATGCCGGTGCGGTTGAACAGCAGCCAGTCGGACTCGCTGATCGCACGCTGGTCACCCACCACCAAGGCGATCAGCACGCCGCCGTAGCGCGTGCCTTGCAGCGCCTGCTCCATGCGCGCACGCAGCGCATCGCGACCTCGGTCGATCAAGGGCCCGGCCTGCAGCACGCGCTCGTCGAGCAGGCGGGCGGCGGCGTTGCCGGTGCCGTCGCTCACATAGCCGGTGGCGCGCAGGTTGCGCTCGAGCATCCAGGCTTCGAGATCGAATCCGCCCGGATTCATGGCGCCGTGCGGCCGGCGCAGGCGCACCGTGAACTGCCAGCGTTGCGCAGGCCGCACGGCAGCCTGCGCGCTATACCAGGCGAGCGACAGGCGCTGGGGCACGCGCACGCTGCCTTGCGCCGTGCCTTGAACAGCGTCTTGCACTTGTTCCACGTCGAACTCGAACCGCTGACCGCGCTCCAGCTGCGCCGGTAGGCTGGCAATGACGCCGGTCACGCGCACGTCCACACCTTCGTCAGCGAAGGCCAGCTGGTCGGTCAGGCGCGCCTGCGCCATCAGCCCGGCATAGGCAAAGCCCACCGCACAGGCGGCAAGCACTGCGAATGCACTCCGCAGGCGCAGCGCGCGCGGCCGCCGCCAGAGCAGTGCAGCCAGCAGCGGCGGCAGCACCAGCAGCGCGATCAAGACGGCCGTTGTCGGCAGCGCGGCCTGCTGCTGCAGGACAAAGCTGCCGGCAACAAACGCCGCAAGGGCCAGCGGCAGCATCATGACGGCAGGCGCTCTATCGGCGAAAGCGTTGGCAACAACGCTTGCGACAGCGACGGCGTCACCGCTTTATCACGCAGCTTGCGCATCGTCTGCCAGCAGCGCGCGCAGGCGCGGCAATGCGGCCTGCGCGTTGTCCCGCGTGTGGGCTGCCAGATCCTCCATCGACAGCGATGCACCAGGGTCCGCCGCCCGCCGCAGTTCGAGCAGGGTGTGGGCGATGCGCGGCAACTCTCCCGGTGCATTGCGGCCGACCGCTGCATCGGTGCGCAGCCAGGCCGGTGGAATGTCAGGCGCATCGGTCTCCAGCACGATCGACTGCAGCGGCAATGTGGCGGCCAGGCGGCGGATGCGTTGCGAGCCGTTGTAGGTCATGGCACCACCAAAGCCGAGCTTGAAGCCGAGCGCGATGAACTGATGCGCCTGCTGCTCCGAGCCGTTGAACGCGTGCACGATGCCGCCCGGCACCTCGACGCGGCGCAAGTACTTGAGCAAGGCATCGGCCGAACGCCGCACATGCACGATCACCGGCAGATCGAGCGTGCGCGCGATCTTCAGCTGCTCCAGGTAGAAGCGCTCCTGCCGCTCGACATCCGGCTGCGCAATGAAAAAGTCGAGACCGATCTCGCCGATGGCAACGAAGTGCCGATCCGCCACGGCCGCCTGCGCCGCAGCGCGCAGCCGCTCCAGATGCTCGTCCTGCGCACTCTCAAGCCACAGCGGATGCAGGCCGAGCGCATAGGCAAGCCCGTGCTCAGCGGCGACCGACGCTGCCTTGCCGAACCAGTCGACATGGACCGCCGGCAGCACCGCCATCGTCACCCCCACTGCCCGTGCCTGCGCAACGACCGCCGCGCGGTCCGCGTCGAACTCAGGCGCGTCAAGATGGCAATGGGTGTCGATCCACATTGGGAACGGAATCGGAATTATGGATTCTGGATTCAGGGAACAGACCGGCACAGCCAGTGGCCACGCTCAAGGTGCAGGATAACTACACTGCGCGTTGCAGAAGCATCAGCGCGGTTGCTGCGCACCAGATTCGCGTCCCTGAATCCTGAATCCCGAATCCCCAATCCCGCCGTCCCATGCCTCGCAAGTTCTTCAAGCGCTACATGCCCAGTGCCGAGCGCGTGCGCGAGGTGAAGGCATTGGGCATGTTTGGCGATGCGCTGTTTCATCCGGCGCTGTGGGATCTGAACCGGCGCTCGGCGGCGGGGGGCGTGGCCACGGGGCTGTTCTGCGGGCTGATTCCTGGGCCGCTGCAAATGCTCGGCGCCGGCATCGCCGCGCTGGTGTTTCGCGTCAATCTGCCTGTGGCGCTACTCACCACGCTCTACACCAATCCGCTGACCATCGTTCCGCTGTACTACGTCGCCTACAAGATCGGCGCGCTGGTCATGGGGGCTGCAAGCGGCAAGGAACTCGAGCCGCCACCCGACTTCGTCTGGTCGCAACCGGTGGCCTCATCGCAGGCACTGGGCGAGTGGGCACTTGGCATGGGGGCACCGCTGGCGCTCGGCGTGTTCCTGCTGGCCACCCTGCTCGCGTCGACCGGCTACGTGCTCGTGCGGGTCGGCTGGAGCATCTACCTGCGCCATGCGCTGACGCAGCGCCGCCGGGCGCGCGTGCTGCACGGGCGGCCCCCCGGACCTTGATGAACCTGAACCTGATCGCCCCCGTGGCCGTTGCCGCCGCCTGCGCCTGGCTGCTGGAGTTCAGCCGGTTTGCATCGGCGGCGCTGATCGGCGCCGCCATCGCGGTCGGGCTCATCGTCGCCGGCCGGCGCGTGACGGTGCGCTTTGCCGCGCTCGCCTTCGGCGCGGCGCTGGCCTTTGGCTTCACAGCGATGATGTTCGCCGAACTGATCGGCCTGCCGGTGCGGGAACTGCTCGAACGGCCGCTAGCCGAGCAGGTCGTCGCCATCACGCTGGCCTGGGTGGCGGTCATGTTCGTCGGACTGGGGCTGGTCGCCGCGGCCTGGGGCATGTGGCGCAACGTGCCCGAGGCAGATGAGGAAGGAAAGCCGCCAGGCTGATCTTCTCGCTGCCACGTCAAGCAACTAGCGCGGTGCGAGCTTGCCCTCGGCCAGCCGCAACTGGCGGTCGCACTTGCCCGCAAACTCCAGGTCGTGCGTGACGATGATGATCGCAGTGCGCCGCTGGCGCGCCAGCTGCACGAACAGGTCGAACACGCCGTGCGCGGTATCGCGATCGAGATTGCCAGTGGGCTCGTCAGCCAGCACGCAGGCGGGCGCGGTCACGATTGCGCGCGCGATGGCGGTGCGCTGGCGCTCGCCGCCGGACAGCTCCCCGGGGTGATGGGTGACGCGCGGCGCCAGCCCCACGGCCGTTAGCGCCTGTTGCGCCTGTGCGCGCGCCTGCGCCAGGTCCATGCGGCGGATTGCCAGCGGCATCGCCACGTTGTCGAGCGCGGTGAACTCGGGCAGCAGGTGATGAAACTGGTAGACGAAGCCGAGCTGCTCATTGCGCAGCCGGCCGCGCTCCACGTCCGACATCTGCGCCACGTCGCGCCCGCCGATGGTGACGCTGCCTGCATCCACCCCATCCAGCCCGCCGAGGCAATGCAGCAAGGTGCTTTTGCCGGAGCCTGAGGCACCCGTGATGGCGATGATCTCGCCGGGCGCGACTTCCAGGTCGGCGCCGCGCAGTACCTCGATCGCCTGCGCGCCCTCGCGATACGCCTTGGAGATGCCGCGCGCAGACAGGACGCTAGTCATAGCGCAATGCCTCCGCTGGCCGGGTGCGCGAGGCGCGCCAGCTCGGATACAGCGTCGCGATCAGCGCCAGCACCAGCGAAATCAGCGTGATCGGCACGATGTCGGCCGCGCGCGGGTCCGACGGCAGGCTGCTGATGAAGTAGATGTCCTTGGGCAAAAACTGCACACCGACAACGGCCTCGATCGCCGGCACGATCACGTCGAGGTTGTTGGCAACCAGCAGCCCGAGGCCAACGCCGATCAGCGTGCCGATCACTCCGATCAGCGCGCCCTGCACGATGAACACCAGCATCACGCTGGCCGGGCTCGCGCCCAGCGTGCGCAAAATGGCGATATCGGACTGCTTCTCGGTCACCGTCATCACCAGAGTGGACACCAGGTTGAACGCGGCCACCGCGACGATCAGCGTGAGGATGATGAACATCATCCGCTTCTCGGTCTGCACCGCCGCGAACCAGGTCCGGTTCTGGCGTGACCAGTCGCGCACCAGCAGGCCTTGTGGCAGCACGGACGCAAGCTCGGCAGCCACCTGCGGCGCACGCTGCATGTCCTGGACGCGCAGGCGCACACCTGTTGGCCCATCGACCCGGAACAGCCGCTGCGCATCACCCAAGTGGATCAGGGCGAGCGAACTGTCGTACTCGAAGTGGCCTGATTCAAACAGCCCGACGACCGTGAACTGGCGCAGGCGCGGCACGATACCGGCGGGCGTCACATTGCCCTGCGGGGCGATCAGCGTGACCTTCTCGCCGACCATCACGCCGAGCGAGCGCGCCAGCTCGTAACCGAGCACCACACCAAAGCTGCCGTTGGCTAGATCGGTGAGCTTGCCCGCTGGCAGGCGCTTGGTGATGTCCGACACCGCGGGCTCCAGCGCCGGGTCGATGCCACGCACCAGCGCGCCCCGCACCATGTCCTCACGCGCGAACATGGCCTGCGCGTTGATGAAGGGCGCGGCGGCGATCACCTCGCGATTGGTGCGCGCCAAGTCCGCCACCTGCTGCCAGTTGGTGAGCGCGCCACTCATGCTCGCCACCTCGATATGCGACAGCACCGACAGCATCTTGTCGCGCACTTCTTTCTGGAAGCCGTTCATCACCGACAGCACAATGATCAGTGCCGCCACGCCCAGCGCAATCCCGGTCATCGAAATGGCGGAAATGAACGAGATGAAACCGTTGCGCCGGCGCGCACGGCGGCCGGCTCGCGTGTAGCGCAGGCCGATTCGAAGTTCGTAGGGGAGACTCAAGCGAGGTCCAAGTGAGGCGCGAGGATTCTATAGATACAGGATTGAGACAGCAGGATTGAGGATTGAGTTAGCACGGACGAGCACGGACGAGGCGTACCGGCCCTCAATCCTGAATCCTCAATCCTCAATCTTCAATCCTCAATCCTCACCATCTACACTGCCACCCCATGCGTTGCTTTGTCGTCGTTCCGGGGGGACTGGTTCCCGCGCCCTTGTCGGCCGCGATCCTTGCGCAGGCACAGCGGCAAGGCGCGGTCGGTCGTCTGGAGCGCTTGCTGGCACGTTCGACCGTGCATGGCTACACCGAGCTGCCCTACGAGTTTGCCCGCGCGCTGCACATGGCGTGGATCTGGAAGCAGTTCTCGGACCGTGATGATCAGCCGGTGACCGCACCCTACGTGGCGCAGTTGCTCGCCAGTGAGCTCGCCAGTGGGCTAACTCAAGGGTTCAACGAAGGGCTCACCGAAGGGCCCGTACCAACGAGCCTTTGGCATTGCGACCCGGTGCACATTGCGTTCGCGCGCGACCATCTGCTGCTCACCGACCTTGGCCCCACGCCGCTGAGCGACGAGGAAACGCGCGCCCTGCTGCCCAGCGCCCAAGCTGCCGCTCTCGAGCAGGCCGCGCAGCTGACGGTGATCGGCGGTCACTGGTTCCTCGCGCTCGATCCGCCGTGGGACATCGAGGCCGTATCGCTGGCAGCAGCGCTCGACACCTCAGTACAGGAAGTCTTGCCGCGCGGCGACGATGCATGGCGCTGGCGCAAGCTGCTCACCGAAGTGCAGATCGCCTGGCACGCGCATCCGGTCAACGATGCGCGTGCCGAGCAGGATGTACCGCTGGTCAATGGCCTGTGGCTGCATGGCGGCGGCGCGCACAGCGAGCTTGATTCACCCTTTGACGTCGTGTGGGGCGAGGACCTGGCCTTGCGCGGCTGGGCCCAGG
>JBIIZX010000007.1:0-20979 GCA_044346055.1 Burkholderiaceae bacterium
TGCTGGACGCGGCGCCCGCCGCACCGACGCTGCCGCCCGCCTTCGTGCGGCCGCTGCCGGCGCCGCTCGCCCTGCATGTGCCGGTCGACGTCGCCCGGGTGCGCGTGGACGAGCGGATCAAGATGAACGGGTTCGACTTGGAGATCCACCACGCCCTGGGTCCCGCGCTGGCCGCGACCGTGCGCCAGGTCGTCGGCCAATCGGGCAATGCGGCGCCGGACGTCGCCGACGGCCCGCCGTTTGCGCCCGCTGCATTCGAGCGCGCATCAACCATCGCCGTGCCCGGTGTCCCCGCGATCGTCAGCAGATTCGACGACCGGACGGTGGTCACCATCCTGACGCAACGGCTCACGCTGCCGTTGTCGCTCTACCGCGCCGACGGCACGGTGGACCTTCTCCACGTCGAAGCGAGCGTCGCCACCGGCGCGTATGGGCCGCTGTTCACCTCGGCCAAGGTGCTCGACGAGCTTCTGCTGCGCAATCTGGCCGCCGCCATGCTCGTCGCCCTTGGCGCCACAGTGCCCCACGCGGCCGATGACACCGCGCTGCACGCCGCTCCGGCCGGGGGCCTTGGCGTGCTGCGTCTCGATGCCGGCCTGGCGCAGCGCGACGGCATCGAGGCCCGCACCGAGCAGTGCCTGCGTGCCGCCTTTCCGGCGCCGCCCGGCGCGAGCGCGACGGTGTTGCGTGACGCGCTGTTTCCGTGGCTCGAGCCCGGCGTCGTGCCGCAGACGACCGAAGGCCTGGGCGTGCTGCTCGCGCAGCCTGCTGTGCAGCAGCGGCTGGCGACGCTCGGCGTGGGCTGGCTGGTCGTGTTCACCGCGCACGATGCGCCATCGAAGAAGAACGAGCACATGCTATGCGCGGGCGGCTTCGGCGCCGGTGCCTGCTTCGGCCTGTGGTCGGCGACCAGCGGCTATACAGTGGACATGGCGGTGTGGAACGCGGCTACCGCGCAACCGGTGGCAAGCGTGCGGGCCGATGTGCTGCGCACGCTCAGCGCGGTCGGCCTTCTGCTGCCTATTCCGTTCATGAGTTCGAATGCGGCGGAGACCTGCGCGCAGATGCAGGCGTTCGTGCGCCAGTCAATGGTGCGTGACGCTGGAGCACCGGTGCAGCACTAGTGCTGCGGCACTGGCGGTGGGCGTTCTGTCGAATGTGACTCCGCTGTCACGCCGCCATCTTCGCGGCCACCGCATTGCCAGCGCGGGCAAACGCCTTGCGGCCGAGGATGCCGCTAATCCACTGCCCGATCGCCACCACCTGCTCGAAGTCGATGCCGGTGTCGATGTTCAGGCCGCGCAGCAGGTACAGCACGTCTTCGGTGGCGACATTGCCCGTGGCACCCTTGGCATAGGGGCAGCCGCCCAGCCCCGCCACGCTGGTGTCAAAGCTCGCGATGCCCACTTCCAGGCAGGCGTAGATGTTGGCCAGCGCCTGGCCATAGGTGTCGTGAAAGTGGCCGCTGACGTCCTTGATGTCGTAGTGGGCCAGGGCCGCCTCCATCGCCGCCTGCGTGGCGCGCGGCGTGCCGATGCCGATGGTGTCGGCCACACCGATGTGCTGCACGCCGATCTCTTTCATCCGCTGTGCGACATAGCCCACGGCGGCCGGCTTGACCTCACCCTGGTAGGGGCAGCCGAGCGCAGTCGAGATGGCGCCGCGGATATGCACGCCACTGGCGCGCGCCGCTTCGCACACGGGGCGAAACCGCTCGATCGATTCGGCGATCGAGCAGTTGATGTTTTTCTGGCTGAAGGCCTCGCTGGCCGCGGCAAACACCACGATCTCGTCGGCCTTGGCGGCCAGCGCGCCGTCCAGGCCCTTCAGATTGGGCACCAGCACCGAATATGTCACGCCGGGCTTGCGCGCGATGCGCGCCATGACCTCAGCGCCGTCGGCCATTTGCGGTACCCACTTGGGCGAGACGAACGAAGTCACTTCGATGTTGGTGAAGCCGGCCTGCGTGAGGCGATCGACAAGATCGACCTTCACCTCGGCCGGGATCATCTGTTTCTCGTTCTGCAGACCGTCGCGTGGACCGACCTCGACGATGTGGACACTGCTGGGCAGGGCCATGACTTCTCCTGGGCTCGAGCGCTAGGCAAGGCGCGTGCACCCATGTTAGCCGTGGCTGGAGTGCGGCGACCGCCGCCCAATTGGCAGCGACTGTCGCGACACATGCGCACGCGCCAGGCAGCGCCCTATGGGCGTTCTGCGCGAGGCTTGAAGCGTCTCAGGCGCGGCTGGAGTCCGACCTGATTCAGGTTCAGCGCGCCGCGGGCGCTGCCTGCAGATCCTGGTCCACGCGCGCCTGCACCTGCGTCTCGATCACGTTCCAAAATGGATTGCTGCGCAGGCGCGTCAGCGCGCCGAGCGGAAACAACAGCGCGCCGGCTTCGCCACGCAGGGACACGGACCCAAGCGAGGGCAGGCCGTTGGCGCCGCTCCCCGGCAGCAGGCCGTAGACCGGATCGTCCGGGCGAAACGGCAGGGCGACGTGGCTGAGCGAGATCACGTCCGCGGGCCAGCGCAACGTTGTCGCGGTCAACGCAGGATCGGTCGCGCCCACGATGGTCGCGCCTTGCGATGCTGTTGCACCTGGTGGGTTGCTGGCGCTGCTTGTTGCGTTGGATGTCGTGTTGCTCGCGGCGCCGCTGGTAGCGCTGCTCGCACCAAAGTTGCGGACCGTGACCTCCAGCCCCGTCACATCGGCATTGCCCACCAGGGTGAGCTGCCAGGTGCGCGGCCGCGCCACGAGCTCCGCGCGCAGGGCCGGCGGGGCTGCACTGGCCACCGACTGCAAGCGGCGGTCGCTGTTGATGTCGAACAGCACCAGTTCGTGCTGCTTGCCATCGAGCCGGCTGAAGAGGAGTTCGACCAGCGGCCGCGTTCCGATGGTGGAGTCCACCAGCGATTGCCACGCCATGATGGGTGGCAGTTGTGCCAGCTTGCCGCTCTGTGTTGCCGTCTGCAGCTGCTCTTGCAGGCCGCGTGTTGCCGCATGCACCAACCGCGTTGCATTGACTGGGAAAGAGTTGAACTTGTAGGGGTCGTATTCAGGCCCGAGGTCCTGCCACTTGACCTTCTGCAACTTGGCCACCGGCAGCACGGCGGCGGCGTCGAGCAGATTGGCCAGGCCCGCGCCAGGCGCGATGCGGATCGCCGGCGCGATCAGAAACAGCCGCGTGGCGCGCGGCAGGGTGGAGTCATCCAGCGCCGCGAGCGCATGCGACAGCACCAGCGTGCCGCCGGTGGAGTAGCCCGCGAGATAGAACGGTGCGCCAGCGGGGCGGCGTGCTGCCGCATCGCGCGCCGCCATGCGCACGGCGGCCTGCCAGTCGGCCAGGCTCACGTGCGTGAGCATCGATGGCAGCGTGCCGTGCCCCGGCAGGCGCAGCACGGTGACTTCAACGCCGCGCGCGTTCAGCGTCTCGGCCAGCGCGCGCATTGAGTAGGGCGAGTCCGTCAGGCCATGCACCAGCAGCGCGGAGGCGCGCACCGGCCCGCTGGTGACTTCCAGGCGATACGAGCGATTAAATGGCGCGCCGCCCGACAGCCGCGCCGGCGCACCGTTGGGATCGAAGCGCGTGTTGGCGATTCCCGGGGTGTCCGCATGCGCAGCCTGCCACGCCTGCAGCCCGGCAAACAGCTGCTGCTCCAGCGCCTGGTAGCCGGCGAAGTCGAGCTGCGCGTCGCGCCGCGCGTCGAACTCGTGCTCAAGCCGGTCCGTGTGCCAGGGGGCAAGGTCAGGCAGCAGCAGCACCGCGTAGCCGGCAAAGCCGGCTGCCACTGCCAGCAGCAGCGCGATGAGCGCGTAGATCGCCCGGCGGATCCAGCGCCAGGCGAAGCGCGATGTGCCGTGGACGCCCCGTCGCCAGGCGCTGTGCTGCTTCATGCATCCCCTTGCCGATGGTCAGCTGGCGGGCTGCCATGCCCACCGCGTCAATCTCTGCTGCGCGCCGCGTGTTGCTGTGCGGTTCAGTAGCCGCGCGTGCGATCGACGATCCCGCTCACCGTCCCGCCGCCCAGCCAGGCGGCGAGCTTATCCGCGATCTGCGCGATCGACGGTGCCAGTTCCGTCACCGCGGAAACATGCGGCGTGACGAGCACGCGCGGATGGCGCCAGTATCCGTGCGCCGCGGGCAGCGGCTCGGTGGCAAAGACGTCGAGCGTGGCGGCACCGAGTTGGCCGCTGTCGAGCAGTTGGAGCACGTCGGTGTCGACCAGGTGCCCGCCGCGGCCAACGTTGATGAGGTGCGCACCGGGTGCCAGCCGCGCCAGTGCGCGGGCGTCGAGCACGCCGGCGTTGTCCGCGGTCAGCGGCAGCACGCTGACGAGAACGCGCAGGTCCTGCAGAAAGCCGCCAAAGGCAGCGTCGATGTTGCGGCTGTCATCGTGCAGCGGACCACACCGGCAGTCGATACCGGGCAGCGTCCTTGGTGTGCGCGCAAAGCCACGCACCGCAAAGCCGCTGTCGCGCAGGCGCAGCGCAATCGCGCTGCCGATCGCGCCCAGGCCCAGCACGCCGATTGTCACCGCGCGCTTGTCCGCCAGCGGCAGCGGCCGCCAAAGAGCGGCCCCCTGCGCTTCGGCGTAGCGATCAAAGCCGCGATACACGCGCAGCACGGCCGTGAGCACGTACTCGGCCAGTGCCTCGGCCATGCCGGCGTCTTCCAGTCGCACCAAGGTCGCAGCGGGGGGCACATTGGGCAGGGCCAACAGCGCGTCCACGCCAGCGCCGAGATTGAAAATGAGCTTCAGTTGTCGCTGCTCGTCAAACAGCGCCGCCGGCGGCTTCCACACGATGGCGACATCGGCTGGCGGCGCATCGCTGCGCACGCCCTGGTCATTGGCATCGCGAAATTGCAGCGCAGTCTTGAGGCCACGCTCGGCAAAGGCGCGCTCAAAACCGGCCAGCCATTGCGCAGCGGCAGACTCGCGCGCGCACAGCACGACGTTCAGTGTGTCCGGCGCGCCGCTCACCGCCACCCTTTGCACTGCAACCCTCGGACGGTCGCGCCCAGAGACGCCCGCAGTGCTCATGCTGCCGGCGTGAACTGCACCAGCGGTGCGCCTTCGGCCACCTGCTCGCCGACACCGAACAGGATCTCATCGACCACACCATCGGCGGGGGCCACGATGGTGTGCTCCATTTTCATCGCTTCCATGACAAGCAACGGCGTGCCGCGCGCCACACGTGCGCCCTTGCTTGCATTCACTGCGATTACCTTGCCGGGCATCGGCGCGCTCAGGCGGCCTTCGACTGCCTCGCCCTCGCCAGCGTGCGCGATCACGTCGACCAGCGTGAGCACGCGGTGCCGGCCACCGAGGAACACATGCAGTTCGTCGCCGCTGTGAACGACGTCTGCGTGCAGTGTGCGATCAGCCAGCTGCAGATTCAGGCGCGTGGTTGCGGCCCCTTCGGCAGGGGCTTGCAGCAGCAGCGGCGCGTGCAGGCCGGCGTGTTCGTAGTGGTAGCTGGCGCGCCCTTGCGCGCCGCGTGCGTACTCGATCTTCACGTCATGCACGCCGCGCTCGGACTTGAAGGTGAGCTCGCGCGTGTAGGTGCCGTTCAGGCGCCAGCCGTTGCGCCAGCTCCATGGGTCGCTGTCGACAGCGGCCGCTTCATCGGCCAGCACGCGCGCGCAGGCCAGCGCCAGGAACTCGTTCGGCAGCTTGTCTTCGTGCGCAAACAGGTTGGCGCGCTCGCGCTCGATGAGCCCCGTGTCAAGTTGCGCGATGGCAAAGGCATGGTTGGTCGCCAATCGGCCGAGAAAGTCGACGTTGTTGGCCAGGCCCACGATGTGCGTTTCGGCTAGCGCGCCACGCAGCCGCGCGAGCGCCTGCTCGCGGTTGTGCCCCCAGACGATCAGCTTGGCGATCATCGGGTCGTAGTGCGGGCTGATCGCATCGCCGGCGCGTACACCCGCGTCGATGCGCACCGGCGCGGGGTCGTGCAACGCTTCGCCGTCGGCATTGCGCTGGAACTCGACCGCCGCCGGCAGTGCCATGTGCGACAGCCGGCCGATGGCCGGCAGGAATCCCTTGTCCGGGTTCTCGGCATAGATGCGCGCCTCGATCGCGTGGCCGTGGATCTTCAGATCCTCCTGCTGCACTGGCAGCGCCTCGCCGCAGGCCACGCGCAGCTGCCACTCCACCAGATCGTGCCCCGTGATCATCTCGGTGACCGGGTGCTCGACCTGCAGCCGCGTGTTCATCTCCATGAAGTAGAAGTGCCCGGCAGAGGTATTGATGTCTGCTGTCGCGATGAACTCGACCGTGCCCGCCCCCACATAGCCCACCGCCCGCGCCGCGGCCACTGCGGCTTCACCCATCGCGCGGCGCCGCTCCGGCGTCATGCCGGGCGCCGGTGCTTCCTCCAGTACCTTCTGGTGGCGCCGCTGCACCGAGCAATCACGCTCGAACAGATACAGCGCGCCGCCATGCGCATCGCAGAACACCTGGATCTCGATGTGGCGCGGCCGTTCCAGGTACTTCTCCACCAGCACACGCTCGTCGCCAAAGCTGGCCGCCGCCTCGCGCTTGCACGAGGCCAGCGCGGCGCCGAACTCGCCGCTGCCGGTCACCACGCGCATGCCCTTGCCTCCGCCACCGGCGCTGGCCTTGATCAGCACCGGGTAGCCGATGCGATCGGCCTCACGCTGCAACAGCGCGGCATCCTGGTCGGCGCCGTGATAGCCCGGCACCAGCGGCACGCGCGCCTTGTCCATCAGCGCCTTGGCCTCGGACTTGCTGCCCATCGCGCGAATGGCCGACGGCGGCGGGCCGATGAAGGCCAAACCCGCCTGCGCGCAAGCCTGCGCAAACGCCTCGTTCTCGGAAAGAAAACCGTAGCCGGGGTGGATCGCCTCGGCGCCCAGTTCACGCGCGATCTCAACGATGCGCTCGCCGCGCAGGTAGCTCTCGCGCGCTGGCGCGTGCCCCAGGCGCACGGCCTCGTCGCAGAAACTCACATGGCGGGCGTGCGTGTCCGCGTCTGAATACACGGCCACCGTGCGCACACCCAGGCGCCGTGCGGTGGCGGCCACGCGGCAGGCGATTTCGCCGCGGTTGGCGATCAGAATCTTCTTGAACATCGATCGGCTTTCATGCGGTGTGGGAGGCCGCTTGCTCTGAACTGCTCAACCGCGCCTCCCTTTGCTCCGGGTGGTGTCGATCTCGGTCTCACGAAACAGCGTGAACCAGCCGTCCTTGGGGTCGAGCAGTAGATCCAGGCGCAGCGGCAGGCGCGTTGCAAGCTCGGGTGGCAGCTCGGACTCCTGCGCCGACACGCCGAGCGACAAACTGCCGCCCTGGCCGCGCAGCCGCGCGATCGTCTGCCGCAACTCATTGAAAGCCTTGATTCCCGCCGCGTCGAGCGCGAACACAGTCCAGCGTCGATCCGCAGCCGGTCGCTCCAAGCGGGCATCAACCTGCTGCTGGGAGTCGAGCCGAATCTTGTAGCGGTCCTCCGCGCCGCTCTTGGCTCGCGCGACGATGTTGATGTCCACCCGCGCAAATCGCACGCGCGTGTCGCTCTGCACCGCCGCGCGCAGAGCGTTGGGGTCGAGCGCGAGCAGCTCGTCGGCACCGAAGCTGCGCAAGCGCCACATCGTGGACACGGGGACCGAGGTGCAGCCGGCCAGCGCCACGAGGGCGGGCGCTGCGGCGAGCGCAGCGGCCAGCAGGCGCCGCCGTCGGACTGGTTGTTTGATCGCGGCCGCGCCCGTGTTTGAGTACGAGTGCATGGCATTCCTTGCTGTCTGGTTGTGTGGATTCGTTTGTGTCGGCTCTGTCGTCGGCAGCGCTCGTCAAGGCTGCGCCGCCGTCGGCGGTGGAACAAAATCCGCGAGTGCCTCCGGCGTGAACTGCGGCAGGCTCGGCGGCAGTCGACCACGGCTTGCCGTCGGGCACGCCACCGAGATGTTGCTGCCATCGTGCAGCGTGATGTCGAACTGAGGTGCCGTCACGCACCGCTGCGCCACGCGGTCGAGCGCGAGCACCGCGTCCTTGGGCACCGGCACGCCCTGCACCTGCGCCACTCGGGCGCGCGGGGGCAAGCCGGTGCACTGGTTGTCCGCATCAAACTCGATGTGATCGTCGCGCCTGAAAAAGCCCACGAAGCGGCTGCACGCGAGCCCCCCGATGCGGAACAGTGCCTGGCCGTTCGGCAGCCCGAGTTCCGCAAGCGGTGTCTCGCGTTGCTCGATCTGCAGTGCGCGCATGACCTGGCGCAGGCCGTCCGCGAGCGTCACGTCTCCGTCGCGCACCGTGCGCGCCAGTGCCTGCCCGCCGGGTCCATAGCCCTGCACCGCCGCAACGAAGGCCGCTTCGTCAAACTCCGGCGCGGAACGTTGCAGCGCGCCGGTGATCGCCAGCGGGTCGCTGGCCGCAGCGCTCTTGCGCGCTGCATCGTTTGCGGCGTGCGAGGCTGTTGCTTGCGCACGCGCGGCGCGGTAGGCAAGCGCATGCAGGACCAGGCCGCAGTTGTAGGCATAAGCACGGCTATGGACCGCTTTGATCTCGCGCCAGATCGAATTGCCATGCTCAAGCAGGCAGCCGGTAAGCGCCGCCTGCAACTGCGCGCCAAGGCGCTCGGGGCCGACGAGACCTGCATCGCGCAGCAGCACGGCGGCCATCCAGTCGGCGCCGCCTTCGTGCAGCCAGGGCTGCGCGAGCGTGGCGCCAGTGCGCGCATGCCACAGGTGCGCCAGCTCGTGCGCAACAAAGCGGTCGATGTCCGTGCGCAAGCTCGCGTCCGGCTGCGCTGGCGGCGCGGCGAAGTGCATTCGGATCATCTGCCCTGGGGTGACGTCGCCATGAAAAACTTCGCCCGGCTGTCGCGGTCCAGATGCTGTGCCGGCGGTCAAGAGCAAAGTGGCGTCGCTCGCTGGCGCGGAGCCCAAGGCAGCGCTGTAGCGATCGAGCGCGAGGCTTGCCACCTGTGCAACTGCGTCGGCCAGCCACGGCGGCACTGCAGAATCCTGCACCATGCGATAGCCGCGGCCAATGCGCTGCGCACCACTGCCAATGAAGACATACTGGTCAACGCCGGAGCGGAGCTCGGCGTCGGCTCGCTCAGCGGAGTTGACCGCGTTGCTTGAGTTGGCCAAAGGTGTCGGCGCGGCGCTGGACTGAAACGTGATCTCGCTCTCCCAGCGTCCGCCGGTGGCCACCACCTGCTGTGGCAGCGCGCGGAAGTGCCAGCGCAAGCCGAGACCGGGCGCCGCGGCGACGTAGTGGCGGGTGTGCAGCAGCACACCGTCACCGACCGGTTGCGCCGGTTCATAGAACGCATAAAGCCCGAGGCGTCGTGGCTCGACCTCGAACCGCCAGCGCGCGCAGCGCGTGGCCTCATCAGCACCAGCGTCAGCGTTGCGCACGCGCTCAAGCCGCGTTGGCGTCAACCGGGCGCAATCATCGAGCGGACGCAGCATCGACTGGCGAAAGCTGCTGTGGCTGCGGGGGTCCTGCGAGAGAAACTGCAAAGCATCCACGCCGGCAGGCACGACGTAGTCGATGAGCAGACGCGGCCCAGGCGCCGTACGCACCTCGATCGACACGACCGGTTGCGCCACTGCAGCCGCAAGCGGTGCGGCCAAGGCACAGAGATACGCAGCACGCGCAATTGGTCGCATCAATTGCGACCGGTTTCGTGCGTCGCGTCGCCGCCGATCAGCCGCCGCAGCACGCCGCCCACAAACCGCAGCAGCTTGGGAAGCAACCACAACGCCGCCACGACCAGCAGCAGCACGATCGCGAAGGCCACCAGCGGATAGGTGAGCACCAGCGCGAGCAGGCCACCGACCAGCACGTCCTCGGCCGTGGACACGATGACATTGGAAAACGGCTCGGGCGAGGTGTTGACCGCGGCGCGCGTGCCGGTCTTGGCGAGGTGGCTGGTGGCCGCGAGCGAGCCGCCGAGGATCGCGGCCATGGTGGTCCACACCGGATCGCCATTGCCAAAGCCGAACACACCGGCGGCGAGCGCGGCGCCGGCGGGAATGCGGATGAAGGTGTGCAGCGCATCCCACAGCGAGTCCACCGCCGGCACCTTGTCGGCAAAGAACTCGACCACGAACATGAAGCCCGCCGCAGCAAGCACCCACGGGTGCGAGAGCACCTGCAGGCCCTGCGGCAGTGGCACCCAGCCAGCAAAGCCGACCAGGCCGACGATCAGCAGCACCGCGTACAACCGGATGCCGCTGGCAAAGCCGAGCACGGCGGCCAGCGCGATCAGTTGGGCGGTGTCGAAGTGGGACATGTTGGGGTTATGGATTCGGGATTCAGGATTCAGGATTCGGGAGTCGGGAGGCGTTGACTCGGGAGTGGGGAGTGGGGAGTCGGGTGTGGGGGCGGGGTTGGTGACGCGGTCGCGCTAGCTGCCTTGCCCGTCGTCGTGCTCCCCGTCCTGCTCGGCCTGCGCTGCTTCGAACTCCTGCACCCAGCGTGCCTTGCGCTTGGACAGGAACGCCTGCACGCCTTCCTCGCCGTCCTCCGAGGCGCGCGCCTGGGCGATTGCCTCCGCGGTGTGGTCGAGCAGCGCGTCGTTCACCGGGCGGCCGGCCACCTCGCGCACCAGGCGCTTGGTGCTGGCCACCGCGGCTGCGCTGGTGACCATCAGCGTGCCGAGCAGGGTGTTGATGCGCGTGTCGAGTTCATCGGGCGCAACGAGTTCGTGCACCAACCCGATCCGAAACGCTTCCGATGCCGAGAACTTCTCCGCAGTGACCATGTAGCGCCGCGCCTGCCGCTCGCCGATCGCCTGGATCACGTACGGGCTGATGGTGGCAGGCACCAGGCCGAGCTTGGTCTCGCTCAGGCAGAACTCGACGTCGAGCGATGCAACGGCGATGTCGCAGGCCGCCACCAGGCCGATGCCGCCGGCGTAGGCGTCGCCATGCACGCGGGCGATCACGGGCTTGTCGCACTCGTAGATCGTGCGCAGCATGTCGGCAAGCTTGCGCGCGTCCTGTCGGTTCTCGTCGTGCGAATAGACGCTCATGCGGCGCATCCAGTCCAGATCGGCGCCGGCACAGAACGCCGTGCCCTTGGCGGCCAGCACGATGGCGCGCACGCTGTCGTCGGCACCCAGGGCGCGAAAGGTGTGCGTGAGCTCGGCGATCACGGTCTCGTTGAAGGCGTTGCGCACCCTTTCGCGCGCAAGCCACACGACGGCGACGCGATGGGCGATCTGGACGTCGAGGGTGCTGAGGTTCATAAGGATCTGAGATTCATAAAGCTCTGAGATTCATGGGGTGCCGGGATTCATGGCGTGCAGAGCTTCACGGATCAGTTGGTCTGCAAAGCGGGCGCGGCCGCGGCGCGCCCATCCTGACCCAGGCGCAGCACCCGAACCAGAAACTGATCGAACTCGGCCAGCGCCGTGGCGCGCGCCTGCGGATTGCCGCCCTGGTGGACGCCGGCCTTGTTGACGCCATTGGGAACGTCGGTGCGAAAGCGCACCGGCCGCGTGCTGTCAAAGCCGTGAGAGCTGTCGGGGTAGACGCGCAGTGTCACATCGGCCAGCGGTTGCACCAGTTTCAGTTGCTCAACCAGCTTGATGCAGCCGGCGGGTGGCGTCCAGTCATCCTCGGCGCCCAGCAACATCAGCAGCGGCACGTCGAGGCGAAATTCGCGCTTGAGCAGCGCACTGCACCCGGGATAGAACGTGACCACGGCGACCAGCGGCTGCGCCGAAGGTGTGCGCGCGGCGTTGATGGTGGTGAGCGCGGTCATGGCGCCGTGCGACCAGCCCAGCAGCACGATGCGCCCGGCGTCCACGCCCGGCTGCGAGGCGACCCAGCGCAAGGCCGCCAGCACGTCGTTGCGGCGGGTCTCGACCGTGATGCTGCGCTCGGCATTGGCCGTGGTGCAAATCTGGCGCGTGCCGCGCGACGTGAAGCTGTCAGGAAGCAGCACGTGGATGCCCTGGGCATGCAAGCGCGCGGCGTACTCCGGATACCGCGCATCGAGCGTCTTGCCGTCACGCTGGTACAGCCCACCGCAGCCGTGCAAGGCGACCACCACGGGCGCGCGATCGCTTGCGATGGGGGCCGGCAACCAGTGCGCCTTCAGCGGCGTGCCATCGAAGGAGTCGAACTGAACGGGCTCGGCGTGCAGGGGCGCCGAGAAGCCAATGGCCGCAACGGCCATGGCGAATGTTTTTTGATTTACACGAAGAGCACGAAGCGCACGAAGAAAGGAAGACACCCGACCACGAACCGCATCGAGAAGTCGCAAGCAAACGCGTTCGGACATGGCACGCGGTCCTGTCGGTGATTTGTCGTGCATTCTTCGTGCTCTTCGTGTGATCGACGCCTTTCGCGCTTGGCGCAGCAGGCTCATTCGACTCTCCACCGCTTGGCCACTTCTTCCAGCATGACCTCCGTGGCGCCGCCGCCGATGGCCAGCACGCGCGCGTCGCGCACCAGGCGCTCGATCGGGGTCTCGCGCATGTAGCCCATACCGCCGTGGAACTGCTGGCAGGCGTACAGCACCTCGTTGACGAGCTCGCCCGTGAGCGCCTTGAGCATCGAGACCTCGCGCGTCGCATCCACCTGCTGATCGACCAGCCAGGCGCAGTGATACAGCAGCTGGCGCGCGGCCTCGACCTTGGCGCCAAGCATTGCGAGCTTCTGCCGGATCGCCTGCTTGTCCCACAGGGGCGCGCCAAAGGCGCGGCGGTCGTTGACGTAGCGGAAGGTCAGGTCAAGCGCAGTGAGGCAGTGGCCAATGGCCATCGAGCCGAGTGCAATGCGCTCGACCTGGAAGTTCTTCATCACGGCGTAGAAGCCGGCGTTCGCCTCGCCCAGCAGGTTGGAAGCGGGCACGCGGCAGTCCTCGAACACGAGCTCGGCCGTGTCGGAGGCTAGCCAGCCCTGCTTCTTGAGGGCGCGGCCCACGCGGAGGCCCGCGGTGTTGCGCTCGACGGCAAAGATCGAGATGCCGCGCGAGCCCTTGGCATTGGAATCGGCGCTGTTGTCGGTGCGCGCGGCAACAAACAGCAGATCGGCGTGCACGCCATTGGTGATGTAGAGCTTGCTGCCATTGATGACGTAGTCGCCGCCGGCGCGCTCATCGACTTTGACTGCGCGCGTGCGGATGGCCGCAACGTCAGAGCCGGCATCGGGCTCGCTGATCGCCACCGCCGTGATGCACTCGCCACGGCAGATGGCCGGCAGCCAGCGCGCCTTTTGCTCGGCCGTGCCGGCGTTGACCAGATGCGGGCTCGCCATGTCGGTGTGCACGAGCACCGTGATGACCGCACCGCCCGAGGTGCTGCGCGACAGCGCCTCCTGCCACACCACGTTGGTCAGCATGTCGGCGCCGGCACCGCCGTAGTCGGCCGGATGCATCAGCCCCAGCCAGCCGAGCGCGCCCATCTTGCGCAGCAGTTCGCGCGGTGTGAACCCCGCCTCGTCCCAGGCGAGCGCGTGCGGCTCGATCTCGGCGGCGATAAAGCGCGCCACCTGGCGGCGCAGTTCGTCGTGCTCGGGGCGGTCGTAGATCATGCGACTCACTCGCTCACCGCTGCGGCTGTGTTGGCGATGCCCGGTACATGTCCCGTCGGGCCGGCGGCGGCGCCGCTCTCGCAGTGCCTGGTCTGGTCGTCGAAGAAGAAGTCGGGTGCAAAGGCGCGCAGGAAAGGCCCCTTCTCCAATCCGCCGAGGAACATCGCCTCATCGACGGTCACCCCCCACTCCATGAGCGTGCGGATCGCGCGCTCATGCGCCGGCGCGCTGCGAGCCGTCACCAGCGCCGTGCGTACGCGCATGCCGCCTTCACCGCTGCTTGCCTGCAGCGCATGCAGTGCTTCGAGCAGCGGCTTGAACGGACCGAGCGCAAGTGGTCGCGCGACATGGTCCTGCTCATGCTGAGTAAAGGCCGGCAGCCCGCCGCGCTGAAAAACCTGCTCGGCTTCATCAGAGAACAGGACTGCGTCGCCGTCGAAGGCGATGCGGATCTCGTCGGGGTGCAACTCGGAGGCGCGCACGGAGTCTGGATAAACGCGCGCCGCCGGAAAGCCTTCGCGCAGCGCCGCGCGTACGTCGTCTTCTTCCGCCGACAGGAACAGGTTCGCGTGCAACGGAACCAGATAGGGCCACGCAGGCCGCCCGCGCGTGAACACGCCGCGCTCAAGCCGCAGGCCATGCCGGTTGGCCGACCGGAACACCCGGAGCCCGCTCACCGGGTCGTTGCGAGACAGGATGACCACCTCGACTCTCACCGCGTCGTTTGCGTTGAAGGCAAGCAGCTTGCGCACCAGTGCGAACGCCACACCATGCGCGGCCGCCTGGTCCAGCCGGCTGCGTTGCAGCTCCATGTAGCGCCGATCGTCGGTGGCGTCGAAATGCCGGTTCTCTTCCTCGAAGTCGAACAGCGCACGGCTGGAGACCGCGACGACGAGCTTGCCGTCGAGCGAGTAGGGCATGGCTAACCGACCGACACCGTCAGCAACGTCATCGTGTCGTTACCGAAGATGTCGATGACTTTAACCGCTACCTTGTAGCGACCCGGTTGCCCGTACACATGCGCCGCGGTCTTGAGTTCCAGCTCACGGCTCTGTCGCGTGCGAAAGCTCTGCCATTCGTTCTCGAACAGAAACCCGCCCGTCCACCAGTCTTCGTACTCCACCAGCGCGCCCTGCGGCGGCTCAAAGCCCGCGAGCGACGCCTCTGGTGCCAGGCTGCGCGGTCGCTTGATGACTTCCTTGCGGCTTTCGTAGTTGAAGTCCACCGCCCAGTAATCGACCCAGTCAGTCCAGTGCTTGGTCAGCCGCTCGCGCTTGACGACCCCATCCTTGCTTTTGACGAGCTTGTAGAGCTGCCCGCCGTCGCACACCACCTGGCTCTTGCCTTCCTTCAGCGCCTTGGCGGCTTCTTCCAGCGCGCCCTGCGTGTAGTAGACAGAGAAGTCGGTCAGCTCGATCTGCACGCTGCACTTGTCCTTCTTGTCGTAGCGCGGCGTGGCCTCGATGAAGCTGATGTCGTGGAACACCACCTGGCCGCGCTCCACCGCGCGCTTGTCGAACACCTCTGCCGGGATGTACTTGGGCGTGAGATCGATGCCCTTGCCGCGCGCCTCGTCCAGCACCGCGGGAAACAGCCCCATCTCGAACTCGAAGGCCAGCAGGTCCACACGCGATGCGCCGCGCTTGCGGCACTCGACGATCACCTCTTCCACGAAGAGGCGGCCCACCGGCAAATTGATGGGGCCAATGACCACCAGCCGGCCGCTGTGCTGGCCGTGAAAGAAACTGGTGTCCGCCAGCGGCTGCGCCTTGTAGGCGCGCAGGATCAGCGCGCGGAACTGGCTTGCCTTTTCTTCCAGCGCCGCCTCCTTCTGTGCGCTCGTCAATCGGCCGCCCACGTTCAGGTAGGCCTGCCGCTCGTAGCGGCCGAGGTTGAGGATCTCAAAGGCGCGGAACGGTTTGCCTTCGGCCTGCAACTGCCGCTGCGCGCCGATCAGCCGCTTGCGCGTGGTGTGGATGGCGAACTTGCCGAGATCGGTGGCGATCCACTTGCGGCCGAGCTTCTCGGCGACGGCGGCGGTGGTGCCGGAGCCGCAGAAGAAGTCGGCGATGAGGTCGCCTTCGTTGCTACTCAGCTTGATGATGCGTTCAAGTAGACCCTCAGGCTTCTGTGTTGCGTAACCAACCGCCTCTTTCGCCTGAGAGTTGATGGAGTTGAGGTCGTCCCAGATGTCCTGGACGGGCACGCCTGGCATCTCGTCTAAGTAGCGCTTGTACCTTGGAACTGCTTCTACGCTCGGCTGAACGATTCGTCCCGCTTCGTACAACCGAGTCATTGTTTCGCGCGAATAGCGCCAAGACCTAGTCACACCCAAGAACTCGTATGCCGGGTTACCCCTCGCTGTGCCGCCTGGACCAATAATGTTGTCCAACTCGTATCGCCGACCGGTGTCTGGATCAAGCCTCTTGTAGTGAGTCTTCAAGTATTCATCGGAGTAAGGGGCGTACTGCACATTCCACGTGTAGCGCTTGCTGCGGCTGTAGAGCAGCACTACATCGTGCAGGCGGCCGAGATGTTGCGAGCCCTGACCGCTATCGCTGTGCGCTGTTTGGCGCTTCCAAATGATCTGGTTGATCCCGCGGTCATTGCCGAAGACTTCGTCGAGAATCCCGCGTACGAAGTGCGAGACGCCCCACCCCATGTGCACGTAGATGCAACCGTCCAGAGCTAGAAGATCCCGTATCAGAATCAAGCGCTCGTACAGCATTGCAATGAACGAGTCCGCCCCCCGCCCCCACGTATCCCGGTAAGCAATCTGCTCCAGGATGTTCGGTTCCTTGTGGAACGTCTCGCCACCGATCTCGATGTCCATGCTGAAATCGGCGCCAACATCGAACGGCGGGTCGATGTATATGAGCTTCAGGCCGCCTGCTTCCTCGATCTGCTCGCGCAGCGGGCCGGATTTCAGTGAACTCAAGATCAGCTTGTTGTCGCCCCAGATGAGCTTGTTTGTCCAGCCCTTGATCTGCCGGCCGCGCGGGTCAAAGAGATCCTGCTGCGGCGAAGCCGGTGCTTCCTTGCGGGGCTCGTCGATGTGTTCGAGCGACTGGAACGGCAGCACGGTGGTGCAGACATCGCGCGTCTTGCCGTTCCACACCAGTTCGACCTCGCGCTTGTCTTCGAACAGGATGAAGCGGTACTTCTCCGGCAGCGGCTTGCCTTCATCAAGCAGCTTGGCGATGTCGCGCCGCTCCGCGTCGGTCAACTCATAGTGCTTGCGGTCGGCGCGGCTCATGGCTGGGTCGGCTCCAGCAGACCGATGCGGTCGAGGATGGCGACCGCGAGCGCCTTGAAGTCGCTCCATGCGTCTCGCACGGCTGCAGCGTGCGCGCCAATGGCGCCGTCGGCCGAGGTCAGATGAAAAATGGGTTTGCGCACTTCCTGCGCCATCGGCATCAGGCTGCGGTAGTGCTTCAGGCGGGCGAGACAGTTACCGTCGTCGCCGAGCAGCGGCGCCGCGCTGGGCAGACCGAGCACGCTGTCGCGGTACGTGGCGGGAATGCGATCAACCCACTTCTTGTAGGCCTTGACCGGCCTCGACAGTCGGTCCATGTGTTGCATCACCACGTAGCCGACCGGCAACATGGCGCCTGTCGGCAAGTCAAAGCTGGGCGACTCCCAATTGCCAACTCTGAACTGCCACTCCTCCCGCCAAGCGGCTAGCGACGGTCCTAGGTTGCGCAGGCCTTGCAGCGAAAACAGGTCTGCAGCCAGAGGAACAACGACGTGGTCAGTGCTGATGAGCGCCGAGCGGTTGATGGCGCCGAGGTTTGGGCCAACGTCGGCCAAAATCAAGTCAGCGTCGTGCTGCTGAGCTGCTTGTTGCGCCACCAACCAGAAGCTCGCAAGCATGCGCAGCGGTCGCATGATGTTGCCGCGCTTGGTTGCGTTGCCCCATTGCTGCGACAGTTCATCCTCGAAACTCGCCAGCGCGAGGTCGCCGGGCACAAGGTGCAGTCTCGGCGAGATACGTTGCGTCTGCGGCGACTTGATGTCACCTACCTCCAGCAGCGGCCTAAGGCACTGAAATATGGTGCCGTTGCTTTGCTGGGCAGACGGCCCTTCCCACAGCACTTCCAGGTCCTCCTCCGCGAGGAATGCCGAGGTCAGGTTGGCCTGCGGGTCAAGGTCGATCGCGACAACGCGCTTGCCCATCTCAGCCAGCATCCAAGCCAGATGGAAAACAAGGGACGTCTTGCCGACGCCGCCTTTGTTGTTGAAGAAGGTGAGGACAGGAACGCTCATGCCGCGCGCCGCAGGATGAACAACACGGTTGTCGGCTCCACCTGGAACTCCAGCGGCGGGTTGCCGTTGGCGGCCAGCGCCCGCTGCGCCTCGCCGATGCCAAAGCCGAAGCGCTGGACGAAACCGAGCGTCTTGAGTACCCCGGCCAGAGTGGGGTTGCGATAGTCCGCAAAGCCCGGTTGGCCGAAGTTCTGCGCGGTGACGATGCCGTAGGGGCCGCCAGGGCTGAGCACTTCAATCCGGTCGTTGAACCAGTAGACGCGTACCGGCGCGTTCGTGTGCTCGTAGGTGCGGTGCATGACCGCGTTACGGACGATCTGCTGAAGGGCGCTCAGCGGGTAGGGGGTGGTCCGAATTTCTCTGTCAGCAGAGGTGAAGTCCACGGCGGTCGTCAGATTGGCATGGAGCTTTTCTTCGAGACGACGCAACACCTGGTCCAGCGCTCCGTCGATCTCGGCGGCGTCGGCAACAGGGTCGGTGATCGCGGTGCCGTTCACGCGCACAAACTGGACATAGGCGCAAGAAACCCACGTGCGCGGCGATTTGCCGAGCGTGAGCATGCCGACCACGGTGGGCGTTGGATCGTCCACCGATGCAATCATGCCAAGCGCGGCCAGGCGCTGCTCGTAACTGCGGGCGTTGGCCGCCAGGACATCGGCCGCAACGGCGCGAGGCAAAAACTCATGTTCGAACGCGAGGCGGTTGAGTTCCGTCAGAGGACAGCCGCGGATCGGCTGTGTGTCAAAGGCGCGATCACGCGCCTGCCGCTTCTCGTTGAGGATGCGCTCATCCTGGGCCGACGCCTGGCCACGTCTCGGTCCGATGCGAATCCAGATCCGGCCGTCATAGCGCACGGGCGGCGCGTCCGCCGGCCACACCGTCACGACGGCCATGCGTACGCCCTTGAGGGTGCGCGGCTCCACAGAGAGAGTTGGCGGTGGCACGATCTTGCCGTCGGTCTTCATGTCGGCAAGCGTCGTGAGCAGTTGATCGGTCACGGCGATGTTGGCCGGCGTGCCGTCGTCGCGGGCGCCGATGATCAAGATGCCCGGCTGGGCGTGATTGGGCAGGTCATTGGCAAAGGCGCAGACGGCTTGCCGGGCTTTGTCCGGCGCGTCCCCCGCCCATGCCTGCTTACGCTCGACGCGATCTGTTTCCAAGTCGTCGAGCAGGACCGACAGCTCTTCGTCACTCAGTGGATTCATGCTGCTTCCTGATACTCGCGAAACCCAGCCGTCAGCGCGGCGAAGGTCTTGGGCTTGTGTCGCTCGAAGCCAGCCTGATCGACGTACACGAAACGGTAGGCTGGCCCGCCAGCGGCCGTGCTGGCGGCGGTCGCATCGAGGCACCACTGCCGCAGCCGCTGCATTTTGCGGGGAAGATCGAGTTCGGTGCGCCCTTTGGTCTCGACGATGTAGACGGTGCCGTCCCCTGTCTTGACGAAGAAGTCGGGGACGTAGTTGGACAGATCGCCATCCGCCTTGACGTAGTCCAGCTTGAAGCCGACCGCAAGGTAGTTCTTCCCGAAAGCCGTGACGTCCGGCGCGTCGCGCAGGAAGGCGGCAAAAGACAGTTCAAGGCGGTCACTGCCAGCCTCGCCGACGATCTTCGACTGAATGCTGTTGTCGGCGAGGATGAAGTCGCGCGGCTGCGTGCGAAACGGCCGCATGTCGCGCAAGCGAATGTGATCCTCGATGCGGGCGCCGCCGACATCCTGCACCGTGAGTGCGTTGATCGCCTGCTTGAAGGTGTCGGCAATCAGCTTCGTGACTTCCGCTTCCGACAGGTTGCGCAAGATCTGCGGGTCTGCCAGATCGACAGGGCCGCCCTCAAACAAATGCGTGCTGATGAACTGCTTCACTCGACCGTACAGGACGTCGTACCCCGTGACCAGACGCAGGTCTTTGAGAATCTGGCGCGCGAAGAAGGCGACGACGCTGCGCCAATCGGGCGTGCCCTCGGTGTCCAGCGCAATCGTATGGTGCGTTTCGCCGTCGAGCATGGTCTTGAAGACAATTTCACGGACCTCCTCCGGCGCAAAGTGCTTCAACGGCAGCCGCCGGTTACCAAAGTCGCGCGGCGCCAGCGCGTCGAGGTTCTTGTACTCGCGTTGGAAGCGACGCGACAGCTTTGGCAGAACAATGTCCAGTTGCGCAACGTCTTTTTCCGCGTCGGCGGCGCCGACTTTGACGATCAACGAGTCTTCGCGCCGGGTGCCGCCGCCCATGGCCACCCGCTCAAGCGTCACGCCCTCGCTCTGGATCGACTCGACAAACTCCATGAAGGCAGGCGTGCCAAGGACGGAGACGGTCTCGCGCGTGTCTGAACCGAAGTACATGCGGCGCAGGCCGCGGCCCAAGGTCTGCTCAGGCAGGATGTTGCTCTTGGCTGCGTATGCGCGCAGCCCGACGATGGTGGTCACGTTGCGAACGTCCCAGCCTTCCTTGAGCATCAGCACGGACACGATGGCTTTGAACGGACTGTCCGAGGTGTCGATCCGGTTGGCCTGCGCGCGAAGCAGCTCGAGCTCCTCCTTGTTCTTGCCGCTGGCGGCCTCGGAAATTTCACCGTTGTTCTTGGTGTGAATGACCAAGACCGCGCCCTGCAGCTCCGGCGCGATCCGCTCCAGGTGCGCGCCAACGTCGTCGCAGTTGCGCGTGTCGTCCACCATCACGAACAACACGCCTTTCTTGCCAAGTGTCTGGTGCTCGGCGCAGCTCTTACGCCACTCTTCAACGCCAAGCGCGAGATAGTCGGCATACCGCTCGTTGAACAGCGCGCTTTGCTGCTCCTGATGGCGCGCGCGGCTCGGGGCGTCGGGCAGCACCGGGTGCTTCACGACGTTCTGATGGATCGCCTCGACTAGCGGGTAGTCGCTCACGGTCTGAACGAAGATCGCGCCGTTGTTGTGGCGCGGTGTCGCGGTCACGTCGACTTGCAGCGCCAGCCGGCGGTCCTTCTGCAGCAACTTGTGATGGATGTCCTGGATGCTCTTGAACCAGGCCAGGCGACTGTCGTGAATGTGGTGTGCCTCGTCGTTGAACACCGCCAGTTCGTCGATCTCGCGAACGATCTCGCCCAAATCAACCTGGCTGTCGGTTGTCTTTCCTGCTGGCTTGGGACCAAAGGGAGCGAGAAAGTAGTCCGCGAGGTCGTCGTCCTCCAGCGATGGTTCTCTTACCTCGCCGAGGTAGAC
>JBIIZX010000215.1:0-6061 GCA_044346055.1 Burkholderiaceae bacterium
CGCCGAAGCTGCGGCGTTTGCTGGCCGAGGACGCCGAGCTGCGCGCCTGCTATCGGCGCGCCTTTGGCACGGCGCCCGAGGCCAGCATGCAGCCGCTGGTGGATACGGGCAAGGCGCTGGCAGCGTTCATCGAAACCATGGGCAACGAGCGCAGCGCTTTTGATGCCTTTCGCGATGCACTGCAGGCCAAGGATGCGGCGGGCATCGCCGCCTACCCGGCCGCTGCGACGCGCGGCGCGCAACTCTTCGTCGGTCGCGGCAACTGCTTCGTGTGCCATAGCGGCCCGACGTTCAGCAACGGCGAGTCCCATGACGTGGGCGTGCCCTACTTCCTCGCGCCCGGCGTGGTCGACAGCGGGCGGCACGCCGGTATCGAAGCCGTGCGTGCCAGCCCCTTCAATCGCCTGTCGCGCTTTGCCGATGACGGCGGCGCCAGCGCGATTGCCACGCGGCAGGTGCGCCTGGAGCACCGGCACTGGGGCCAGTTTCGCGTACCGAGCCTGCGCAACGTGGCACTGACCGCGCCCTACATGCACGACGGCAGCATGGCGAGCCTGCGCGACGTGTTGCGCCACTACTCCGAGCTGAACGAGGAGCGCCTGCACGCCGACGGCGAGCGGCTGCTGCGGCCGCTACGGCTGTCGCCGCGCGAGACCGATGATCTGCTCGCGCTTCTCGAGTCACTTTCCGCGCCGACGATCCGCGTTGCGCAGGCTAACCCGGCAGCGTGTCGCTAGTGCTCCGCGCAGTGCCGCTTGCGACATTCGCGCGCAGGCGGCAATGCAGTGGCGTTGCGAGCGTCCGGCAAAGACGCTCAGTCCCGCCTTACGCGACAACGTAGAGCGACGAACGTTTGCACGCAAACGCGCACCGATACTCGGCCATTGATTAACGCGGATTCCCGCCTCAGAGCACGCCGTCGTCCCTGAGCCGCTGCAGGATCGCGTCGGCACGCGCAGCCACGGGGCCCGGTGCCACGCGCACCGTCGTGTAGCCGCAGCGGCGATACCAGTCGTTGACCCCAGCGTGCACGCGCTCGGCGTGCGCAAAATCGTGGTCGCGCTGCGCGTCGGTCACGTAGATCTCACGCCAAGGTGGCAACACGAAGACGCTGCGATGAAACGGCACTAGTGTCGGCGCTTGCAAGGATGAAGGCGACGAAGACTCGGGCCGCGCCAGCACAAGCGACCGCAGCAAGGCCTCCTCGGTGGCCGTCATCCCGCCCAGCCCCTGCAGCATGCCGAGCGCGTCCAGCGCGCAGCGATCGAAGAACACGCAGCCCGAAGCAACAGCCTGCAGTTGCGCGAGGTCGCGCGCCAGCACCTGGCGCGCAAACTCTGCCGGCGCCGGCCGCGGCGGCAGGCCCGCCTGCTGCCGCTCGGCGATCAGCGCGCGCGCCGTATCAGGCCGCACCGCCCAGCCGCGGCGCGCCAGTTCGTCGAGCACCGTCGTCTTGCCCGCACCCGGTCCGCCAGCCAGCACCACGCGCAACACCGTCACGAAAAAGCTCCCTTTCTGCCCGTCACTTCAGCGCTTTGGATGACATGGCCTGCATATCGCGGCAAGGCCTAGAGTTCAAGTCAGATGTCCTGCAACTTCAACGAGTTAGCGCAATGTCCTCATACAAGCCGCACAAAATCGGCAGGCTTGTGCGGGCGCGCTCATCCTTCGGGATGTTGATGCGGGACTACGTCAGTGCAAAAGCGCTTCGTACCATGCGTCGGTTGGCGAGGCACCTCGTGTGCCGCGTCGCCTCGCACCGCTTCAACCCGCCGAACACATCCTGCTGCAAACTGTGACCGTGCTGCGCCCCGCCTGCCTCCTCGCCCTCGCCGCTGCCCTGTCGGGCTGCGCGACCGTGACCGGCGAGCCGACACAGGATGTGACCATCGTGACCGTGGACGCGCAGGGCCTGCCGGTGAACGGCCTGCGCTGCGTGGTCATCAATGGCAGCGACCAATGGGTCGGCAACTCGCCGATGCATGGGCTGCAGGTGCGGCGCTCCGCCACCGATCTCGAAATCGAATGTCGCCGTGGCGGCCAGGTGGCGCGTGGCACCGCCGTGTCGCGCGGCGGCCTGACCGGCACCGGCGCACTGCTGCTGCCCGGTGGCACCGCAATGGTGGCGCTCGATCACCTGAGCGGCTACCGCTACAGCTATCCGCAGCTGATCAAGCTGCGCCTGGGCGAGCACCTCGTGTTCGACGCCAGCAATGAAATCGCCGGCCGCCCCTCGCGCGGCATGGCTGCTGAGGCTTCGCGCTAGACGCGACTCCAAGCCCGTGAGGGCGTGCGCTAAGGTGCGCACGTGCCCTCGCTCTCCACCCCACTGTCCGGCTCACTTACCGGTGCACTGCCGCTCAGCGCGGCACAGGCCCAGGCGCTTGCCAACACTGCGCTGGCCAACGTGCAGGCGGTCTATCCGTTTCACCTGGTTCACTTTGCGCGTAGCGCGGCGGAGATCGCGCCGCCGGACGCGCTGCACCCCGCATTTTTCGGCAGCTACGACTGGCATTCGTGCGTGCACATGCACTGGACGCTGGTCCGCCTCTGGACGCTGCACCGGCAGCAGGGGTCCGGCAACGGTGCCCCAATTGCTCTGCAGACCGCAGCACAGATCGAAGCCCACCTCGACGCGCGCCTGACACGCGAGCGCATCGACGGCGAGCTGCGCTACTTCGAGCCGCGTCCGTCGTTCGAGCGGCCGTATGGCTGGGGCTGGATGCTGGCGCTGCACGCGGCGCTGGTGCGTGCCGCCAGCGTCGATCAGCGCGCGGCACGCTGGCGCGATGCCGTGGCGCCACTGGCCATGCACATCGCCGCGCGCTGCATCGAGTTCCTGCCGCGCAGCGCCTACCCAGTGCGCACCGGCACGCACGGCAACAGCGCCTTTGCCCTGGTGCTGATGCTCGACTGGGCCCGCCTCACCCAGCACGCGGCGCTGCGCGTGGCCATCGTGCAGCAGGCGCTGCGCTGGTACGCGGGCGACCGCCGCTACCCGGCGCAGTACGAGCCCAGCGGCGATGACTTTCTCAGTGCCGGCCTGACCGAGGCGCTGCTGATGCAGCACGCGCTCGATGCGTGCGACTGGTTTGACTGGTGGGAGCCCTTCGCGCCCGAGGCTGCCGCACTTGCCACCTGGCTGGCACCCGTGCAGGTGTCCGACGCCACCGACCCCAAGATCGTGCACCTGCACGGCCTCAACCTGTCGCGCGCCTGGTGCTGGCGCGCCCTGGCGCCGGCCCTGCCGCCCGCACTGGAGCCGGCCGTGGCCCAGGCGGTGCAGGCGCAACTGGCCGCATCGCTGCCCGCTGCCACTGAGGGCCACTACGTTGGTACGCACTGGCTCGCCTCGTTCGCACTGCTGGCGCTCGGACACGGCGCGATTGGCACGTAACGCGCTGGCACGTAAGGCTTCTTCCTAGCCCGTCAGGACGGCTACCGCTCGCAGGCGCCGCGTCGAACAATACGGCCAACGAAGCAAGCGCGGGTCAGACGATGAGGCACACAGTGCACGGCACGGCGGCGGGAGCCGCGAGGTCAGCGGCGAAGTCAGCCGCCAGGTTGGCTGCGGTGGCAACGCTCACGGCCCTTGGCGCGAGCGGCTGCGCCACGCTGTCGCAATCATCCACTCAAGAGATCGTCGTGCTCGCCTACGACCAGCGCGACCGGCCGGTGACCGGCATGACCTGCACACTGAGCAACGGCGCCGGCGAGGCGCGCTTCAGCACGCCCGCCAACAGCGTCACCGTGCGGCGCCACTACGCCGACCTGGAGATCGAGTGCACGCGCGGCGGCGACGCCGCCAAGGGCACTGTGGTCGCGCGCCGTGAAAACCTGGAGCAGGCGCTGGTGCCCTTTGGCTGGGTTGCAGTCGGCGTCGATCACCTGACCGGCCACCTGTACGCCTACCCGGATGTCGTGCGACTGCGCGTTGGCCAGCACCTGCGCTACGAGTTCAGCCGCGAGGCACGTGCCGCCGGCGTGATCGCCACGCTCGGGCAGGAGGCGGATAGCGCGGACCTGCAGGCCGCGCCGCGAGTTGTTGCAATGCCGATCGCGGCCCCAGCGCCGACCGCGCAGCCAGCCTCCGCGGCTAACGGACGCGCCGCTCGTGCTGGCACTGTCACGGCAACCCGGGCGCCCGCCGCAACTTCTGTCACGCCGGCCGCGCCCGTGCGCCCTGCCCCACCGCGGTCCGCCCCACTGACCTGGTAGCGCTGCCCGGCAACGGCAGGAATGTTGCTTCTTCACGGCGCCGCCGCGCATCGGCGTCGGCGCACCCACCGCGCTTGACGACCATCAACCTCGGCAGCGGGCACGCTGTTGTGATG
Source organism: Burkholderiaceae bacterium (assembly GCA_044346055.1). Lineage (GTDB taxonomy): Bacteria > Pseudomonadota > Gammaproteobacteria > Burkholderiales > Burkholderiaceae_F > JALHMQ01. Next base: position 4,335 of record JBIIZX010000215.1, read on the forward strand.
CATGCTCCCCTTGGAGCCGCGCATCTGGTGGCGCGGAGCACGTCATGGCGCAGGACTTCGACCTGTTGGTCATCGGTTCGGGCGTTGGTGGCCAGGCGGCAGCTGCTGCGCTTGCAATCCGCGGCAAACGGGTGCTTGTGCTGGAGCGCCACTGGCAGCCCGGCGGGCTGACGCAGACCTTCCAGCGTTCCGGCTTCCAGTTCAACGTCGGCGTGCACTACCTGGGCGGCTTTGGCCCGGGCCAGTACAACCGCCGCATCCTTGACCACCTGGCGGGCGGGCGCATCGCGATGGCACCCATCGCCGGCGTGTACGACCGCATCCATTTTCCCGACTTCAACCTGCCCTTCACGCCGCCACGCGACGAATTGCAGCGCGCCTTGAAGGCGGTATTCCCGGCCGAGGCCGCGGGCATCGATCGCTACTTTTCAGCGCTGACCGAAGGTAGCGGCGCTCTAAGCGCGCTGTTCATGACGCACAGCGCCCCAGCGTTGATCGCCGCCCCGATTGCCTTCGTCAGGCGCAAGGCGATTGCACGCTGGGTCGAACGCACGACCTGGGACGTGGTGCGCGAGTGCATCTCGGACCGGAAGCTGCAGGCGGTGCTGTGCGCGCAGTGGGGCGACTATGGGAGCCGCCCGCTGGAGGGCTCGTTTGCCGCGCATGCGCAGGTGATGACGCACTACTTCGACGGTGCCTGGTATCCGGTCGGCGGCTCGGCCAGTTTCGCGCGCGAACTCGGCCGCACCATCACGGAAGCCGGTGGCGAGGTGCGCACCAATGCCGAGGTCGTGCACATCGACGTGGCCGACGGCCACGTGACCGGCCTGCAGCTGCGCGACGGCCCTGCCATCGCAACGAGCTGCGTGATCTCGGACGCCGGCGCGCACAACACGCTGCGGCTGTTGTCGTCGGCGCAGGTCAACTACACCTGGGCCAAGGACACGCTCGCGATCGAACCCTCGCTCGGCTTCATCGGCCTGTACCTGGGGCTCGAAGGTGACATCGCAGCGCATGGCGCCGACACGGCCAACACGTGGCTGTATGAGAGCTGGGACGTCAATCGCGTCTGGCGCGATCCGTTCAGCGAAAGCAGCGCGCCTGCGCTGTTCATCTCGTTTCCCTCGCTGCGCGACACGGCGCACGTGCCGGGGCCATCTGTGCGCCACACCTGCGAGGTGGTCGCGCTGGTGGACTGGAGCGTGTTCGGCCAATGGGACCGCTCCGACGACGAGGGCGGCATGAAGGGCGGCAGCGCCGCGGCCACGCGCAGCGAGGGCTACCTCGCCTTCAAGGACCTTTTGCAACGCAACCTGCTGGCCCAGTTCACGCGGCACTTCCCGGACCTAGGCCCGATGGTGCGCGTGGCCGAGCTCTCGACACCCCTGTCGGTGGCGACTTTCACCGGTGCGGAACACGGCGCGATGTACGGGCTGGCGACCGCGCCCGCACGCTTCAAGTCGCACGCACTGCGACCGCGCACGCCCGTCAAGGGCCTGTATCTAGCCGGGCAGGACGCCTGCATGCCGGGCGTGACCGGCGCGCTGATGGGCGGGCTGATGGCCGCCGCGAGCGTGGACTCGGCAGTGTGGAAGCTGATGCGCTAGCCCGGATGTTTCACCAGTCACTGTTGTATGGGCCTGGTGGAGCAAGTGACCGTGCCATTTGGGCGTTTCTGATGGTGTAACCGGTGCATTGATGCGCTGCTGAGTCTGGGTGTCAGCCGC
>JBIIZX010000216.1:0-6048 GCA_044346055.1 Burkholderiaceae bacterium
TCTATGACGCGTTGCTCGCCGAGATCGGCGCCAAGCGCACGATGGATTTCGGACGCGGCTACGCCTGGGGCGTGGCCATGGATCGGCCGATGCTGGCCATCATGCAGCCGTTCGATGGCCAGACGGCCAGCGCAGGCAACGGCACCATGATCGCGCTCGCCGCGTGCAGCAAGGATGAAGTCGCGCGCCTGCACCGCAAGGCGCTCGACCTCGGCGGCAAGGACGAAGGGCCGGTGGGCCCACGCGGTGACGCGTTCTATGCCGGCTACTTTCGCGATCTCGACGGCAACAAGCTCAGTGTCTTCTGCATGGGCTGAGAGCTGGACCGCCGGCCGCGCACCCGCCCGCCCCGGTGCCGCCCGTGCTGCGCCCCCCGGTCGGGCCAGCCGCCGCGCGCGAGCTGTGCACCGACTGCGGTATCTCGCGCACGGCAGATGCCAAACGCTGCGGGCGGGCCTGCCAGTTCATCCAGCCCGACTATGCGCGGCTCGAAGCGCAAGTGCATGGCCGCGCGCGCGATGCAGCGCGAGCCGACGAAGGGTTTTTTGGCGCGACGCTGCAGATGTGGCGGGCAGCCATGCAGCGCCCAGCACCGGGCAGCCAGTGGACCGGCATCACGACGCGCATCGGCGAGCGGCTGCTGGAAACCGGCGCAGTCGATGCGGTGCTGACGATGACCAGCGCGGCCAACGACGCTTGGCGGCCGGTCCCGATCCTGGTCACGCAGGCGGCCGACATGGCGCGCTGCCGCGGCATGAAAATGGGCTATGCGCCGCTGCTGTCACTGCTGGAGCCGGCCCGCGCGCAAGGCATTCGCCGCCTGGCGGTGATCGGCATTCCCTGCCAGATCTACGCGCTGCGTGCGCTGCAGGATGAACTGGGCTTTGACGAGCTCTACGTCATCGGCACGCCCTGCTCGGACAACACCACCACCGAGCGCTATCACGAGTTTCTTGCCCTGGTGGCACGGCAGGTGAAGGTCAAGCCCGAGGAGATCACCTATCTCGAGTTCCGCGCCGACTATCACGTGGAGCTGCGCTTTGCCGATGGGCGCACAACGGCGATCCCGTTCTTGATGCTGCCGCTGTCGCAACTGCCGGCGGACTTTTTTCCGCTGACCTGCCGCACCTGCGTGGACTACACCAACACGCTGGCAGATGTCACCGTGGGCTACATGGGCGGCGAAGGCGAGCAATGGCTGATCGTGCGCAGCGAGCGCGGCGCGCGGCTGCTCGACCTGCTGGGTGATGAAGTGCGGCTGCAGGCGCCGGGCAGCGGCGGCCGCCGCGCGGGGGCGGTCAAGGGCTTTCTCGTCAACACCGAGAGAGCCGCCGGTGGCCAGTCGTTGCGGCGCATGCCGCAGTGGCTGCGACCACTGGTGGGCTGGCTGATGCCCAAGGTCGGTCCGCGCGGGCTCGAGTTCGCACGGGCGCGGGTGGAAATGAAGGCGCTCGAAAGCGTGGTGCATTTGCGCCGCGAAGCGCCGCGCAAGATGAAGAACATGCTGCGCGCCCACGTGTGGGAACTCGTCAAGCCGTATGGCCTGGCGCCGCGCGACGGCGAGCGCCGCTAGCTGTGAAACCGGGGGAAATTGGGGTCTGACCCAGATTTTTTTCGCTGCCGGATCAATCGGGAAATCGGGGTCAGACCCCGATTTTCTGATCAATCCGCAAACAGGCGCGCCCAGCCCGCGGGGCCGAGCTTGCGCAGCGTCTCGACATTGGTGCCGAAGATCGCCTCGGCCTCCGGAAATGCCTCGACAGCCTTGTCCACGCTCGCCTGCCGCAGCAGGTGCAGCGTCGGAAACGGCGAGCGGTTGGTGTAATTGGTGATGTCCTCGGTCTCGGTGTCCGCAAACTGGTAGTGCGGGTGAAAGCTCGCGACCTGGATCTCGTCGATCAGATCGAGCGCCTCCACCGCAGCATCGGCGATGTCCAGAAAGTCGTTGTAGTCGAGAAAGTCGCCCAGCACATGCGGGTGGATCAGCAAGGTGGTCTCCACCTCCTGCGCGTCGGCCGCGCGCAGCGCCTGCAGTTCGCGGCCCAGATCGGCAAGCAGCGCATCGGCGCTGAGTGCCTGGCTCACCACGTAGCGGATGCGGCCGCTGACCTGCACGCTCTTGGCAAACGGACACAAGTTGAGGCCGATGACTGCGCGCTCGACCCAACGGCGGGTGGCAGCGATCACTGCTTCACTGTCATCGGCCTCTGGCCGCGCCGCCTCCTCTGCAGGCGCGGCGATCTCAGGCGGCAAGGGTTGGCGTGGATTGGCGGCGGACATGGAGCAAGACTACGCTTCAGCGCGCCCTGAAGCGCATGACCTTGTTCACCCTGCCCGCCCGCCCAAGGAGCCCGCGTGTCCGATCACATCGAGATCTACAACCCGAAGGAACTCGGCGCCCCCTTGGGGCAGTACTCGCATGTGACGCGGGTGAAAAGCGGCGCCGACATGCTCTACCTTGCCGGCATGCTGGCAGCCGATCCAAGTGGCAGGATCGTCGGCGAAGCCGACTTTGACGCGCAGTGCACGCAAGTGTTTGCCAACGTGGAGGCGGCGCTGCGCTCGGCCGGCGCCGGCTGGCAAAACGTGGTGCAGTTCACCACCTACCTCGTTCACTCCCAGGACATTCCGAAGTTCATGGCCTGGCGCAAGGCGCACTTTCCGGCGATGTTCGGCACCCGGCCCTACCCGCCCAATACGCTGTTGATCGTCGACCGCCTGGTGCAGGAACCGTTTCTGGTGGAAGTGCAGACGATCGCGGCCGTCTAGCAAGCCAAGTAATCGTCGCTGCAAGCCCGCGCCCACGTGTGCCCGGTCGTTGGCTGGAGCTTGCGCAACATCCCGTCCAAGCCAAGGTCCATGCCCAGGCATGAAAGCCACCGACGTCCTTCACTTTGACTCCGGCGCGCAGTTTCGCGCCTGGCTCGCCAGGCACCAAGGCACCGCGCCCGCGCAGTGGGTCGCAATTGCGAAGAAGAACGCTACCAAATGGCGCCTGGGCTACGCGGATGCGCTGGATGCAGCGCTTGCCTTCGGCTGGATCGACGGCTTTGTGAGCAAGCTCGACGACACGCACTACGCGCTGCGCTTCACGCCGCGCAAGCCCATGAGCAACTGGAGCGCGGTCAACGTCAAGCGCTACCAGGAGCTGCTGGCGCTCGGCCGCATTGAGGCAGCGGGCCAGCGCGCCTTTGAGAACCGCGATCGCGCTGTGTCAGAAGAAGTGCGGGCCGAGCTTGACGGGGCGCTGCTCGAGAGCTTTCAGCGCAATGCCAAGGCCTGGGCCTTCTTTGCGCAGCAGCCGCCGGGCTATCGGCGCCAGGCGAGCTGGTCGGTGCTGAGCGCCCGCACCGAGCCCACGCGCCAGCGCCGACTGCAGGCATTGATCGAGGCCAGCGCACGCGGCGAACGCGTCGGAGGTGGAGCCAGCACGGCGTCGGCAAGCAAGGCCGCAGTGAAAGCGGCAACGACATCTGCCCCCGCTCGCAAGTCCGCGACGAAAGCGGCCAAGAAAGCGACTGCAAGAAAGGCACTCACCAGAGCGTCTGCCAAGTGACGTGCAACACCTGCCTGCGATCCGCGCATGACGACGCGCGTGCCACGGCGCCTGGTCGCACCCCAACTAGCGCCAATACTGTTCAGCTAGGCCGACCCGTCGTTCCCGCGTAGGCGGGAACCCAGTGACTTTCGAGGCAAGCCGCTGGACCCCCGCCTGCGCGGGGCGACGCACCTGCCTAAATGAACATTCTTGCGCCTAGCGCGGATGCACGCCCACGCCCCACGCGATGAGCGTGAAGCTGGCAAAGGCCAGCACGGTTGAGCTGACCACGATGCGCGCGATGCGCCCGTTGTCCGCGCCGTAGCGCTCGGCCAGCAACGACACCGTGCTGGCCGAGGGCAGCGCGGCGCCCAGCACCATCACCGTGATCGCAAACACCGAAATCGGCGCGCCTGCCTGCAGCGCCACGGCGCCCAGCGCGAAGATGAGCAGCGGATGCACCAGCAGCTTGGCCAGCGCGATCGGCAGGTAGCGCGCCACCGGCGTACGCGCATGCACGTGGGCCGAGGCGCGATACAGCACGGTGCCGATGGTGAACAGCGCCACGGGCGTGGCGGCATCGGCCAGCATCTTGACGATGGTGTTGGCCGGCCCGGGCAGCGACAGCTGCAGTGCCGAAAAAACGAGGCCGAGACCGATGGCCCAGGGCAGCGGATTCGACAGCGCACTCTTCAGCGCACGGCGCGCCGCCCGCCAGGGCGACTCACCCTGCCCGCCCACCTGCGACAGCGCAATGGCCAGCGAACTGGTGAAGAGCAGGTCCACCAGCACGAGACCAATCACTGGTCCCGCGGCCGCCGGGCCCATCAGCGCGGGCAAGAGCGGCACGCCCATGAACCCGGTGTTCGGAAAGGCGGCGGTGAGCGCACCGAAGGACGCGTCCTTCATCGTCATTGCCGGTCCACGCGTGAGCCAGATCGTGGCAAACACCATGATCAGGCCGCCGATGAGCCACAGCCCCAGCACCACCGGATTGAGCACCTGGGCCACCGGCAGCGAGGCGCCAAAGCGAAACAGCAGGCAAGGCAGCGCAAAGAACAGCACGAAGCCATTGAGCCCCGGGATTGCTTCCTCGGGCAGCCAGTTGGCACGCGCGGCGAGGTAGCCGGCCAGCACGAGGCCAAAGAACGGGATGGTGACGGACAGGATGTCTTGCATGAGGCGCGAGTATCTCAGCGCCGGGCGCGGGCGCGGTCCGGCGCTGAATCAGGCGCGCAACTTGCCGCGCGACCGGATGTCCTCAAGGAGACTGCTGTGCCGGCCGGTGCCAATCGCCAGCGCGAACGCGAGTACGAAGAACTGAAGGACAAGTTCAAGCAGGAGCACCGCCTTCCCGACCGAGAGGAGGAGGTAGCGGCCCGCATCGCCAACACGCAGCGCGCGGCAGCCGGCGAGGCGAAGTCGGCGGCGGCGACCGGCGACCCCGGAGAGTCCTCAGGGCAGGCAACTGCGAAAGCCGCCACTAACGCGGGCGCAAAGCGCACGGCAACGGCGTCGGCGCGCCCGGTCGTTGCGGCTCCTCGCCTTGCCCCGGCAATGGTCTCGCGCATGTGGCCAATGAGACGCCTAGCTGCTCGCCCCGCCAAGGGCCGGCGCATGCGCGAGCCAAGTGTTAACAGGCCCTAGTTGGTATCAAGCGCGGCGCGCGCCACACTGGCGGCGGCGCGGCGGTGGCAGCCTTCGATGTGGTCGTTGACCAGGCCCATCGCCTGCATAAAGGCGTACATCGTCGTCGGTCCCACGAAGCTGAAGCCGCGACGCTTCAGATCGATCGACAGCGCCACTGACTCGGGCGACATCGTCAGCGCCTGCAGTGCCGCAAGGGTGAGCCGTGGTGGGCGCGTGGCCGGCTCTGGCTCAAAGCTCCAGAAGTAGGCCGCCAGGGAACCGAACTCATCGGCAATGACGCAGGCCTGGCGAGCGTTATTGATGGCCGACTCGATCTTGCCGCGATGGCGCACGATGCCGGCGTCCTGCACCAGCCGCTCGACATCCGACGGACCAAAGCGCGCTACGGTCGCGAACTCGAAGTTGGCAAAGGCGCGCCGAAAGTGCTCGCGCTTGCGCAGAATGGTGAGCCACGACAGGCCGGACTGAAAGCCTTCCAGGCACAACTTTTCGAACAGGCGCCGGTCATCGTCGACCACAAAGCCCCACTCGTGATCGTGATAGTGCTCGTAGTCCGCGCTGCCGGCGCACCAGGCGCAGCGCAGCAGCGTATCGGTGCCCGGCCGCAGTCCGCTCATTGGTTGTCGGTCCCCTGGCATGTGTCGGTCAGTGATTGGTGCAAAGCAATCTGCTTGCTCTGCTGGATCTGCTCGCGGCAGCCAGCATCATGACCGATCCAAGGAAAAGCGTGGCACCGTATCCGCCACTGCAGGCTAAACCGTCGATACCCTACTCCCGAATCCCGAATCCCGAATCCCGAATCCCGAATCCCGAATCCTGAATCCCGAATCCTGAATCCTGAATCCTGAATCCTGAATCCC